>JBGTFN010000057.1:0-5321 GCA_041747275.1 Gemmatimonadaceae bacterium
CGACGGCGACGCTGACTGTCACCGTCACCGCCGCCGCAGGCTACACGGCCGCAATCGTGCCGACGGCGCTGTCGCTTGCGCAAGGCGCTCAGGGTACCGCGGCGATCAACATCACGCGCAGTGGCGGCTTTGCCGGTGCACTTACAGTCGCCTTGGAAGGCAACGCACCAACCGGCGTGACTGTCACTGTGCCCGCACCGATCTCTGGCGCCACCGGCAATATCACCGTCGCCGTTGGTGCACAGGTTGCGGCGGGTGTGTATCCGCTTGTCTTCAACATCACCGGCACCGGCGTGCCGGCGCGCACGGTGACGCTCACGCTCACTGTCACCAGCCTCGGCGGGATCACACTCTCGTCGAACCCCACCACAGTGAGTGTGACTCAGGGACAGACCGCACAGGCCACAGTCACGATTACGCGTACTGCACCGTTCACTGCGCCGGTGCAGCTTGCGGTGACCAACCTTCCGAACGGTGTGAGCGCTGTCGTCAACACGAATCCGGTTGCAGGCAACACGGCAACAATCACATTTACCGCAACGGCAGGAGCGTCCGTCGGTACGGTGAACGCTACGGTGACGGGCACTGGCGGCGGCGTCACCTCGGCGCCGCTAACGCTTCCCATCACTGTCGCACAGAGCGGTAGCGGCGGTGCGGGCAACGTCACCTACAACTTCTGTTCCATCTCGGGGATTCCAGTGTTCGTCGCGTATCAGGATGGGAACGGTCTGTGGGTGCGCGCGACAGCTGGAAACAACAACTCGTACACGTTCAACATCGCCAGCGGCCGCGGTGGTGTCGCATACGTGTACAACGGGGGAACCTTCGGCTCCAACATGGAGGTCGAGTACGGAACCGTGGCGGAGTTGAACGCCTTCGGCAGTGATGACTGCGACGGCACGACAACAAACGGACGAACCTTCACGGGCACCGTCAGTGGTGTAGGTATGACCGACTTCGCGTCGATCGTGGCCGGCGACGCATCAGCGCAAGTTGTCGGTGGCGCCACCAGCTACACGATCAAAGATGTGGCCCCGGGCCCGTTCGACCTGCTCGCAACGCGCTTCAGCCTCTCCGGTGGTCCCGGAAAGTTCGTGATTCGTCGCAACCTCAATCCCGCGAACAATGCGGTGCTGGCACCCATCGACTTCAACGGATCCGAGGCGTTCGATCCCGTCGCGCGCACGGTGACCGTCAACAACTCCCTGGGTCAGGACTTGTCGCTCTTCGGTCTCTACATCCTGCAGGGCGGAACAGCAGGTGCGCCTTACTTCCTGGAGTTTGAGTCCAGCCCCACGACGACTCGCACGTACTATGGTGTGCCCAATGCGCAGCGCGCCGCGGGGGATCTCCATGCAACGTTCGTGCTCGCGTCATCAGGCACGAACCAGGAACTGCAGCGGTTCTCGGCGCTCGTGTTCCGCGAGGCCGTCGACAAGACGGTGACGCTGCCAGCTGCAATCGGACCAACGAACGTGACGTCTCTCGGCACTTCGGGCGGCAACGGGCGACTGCGCGCCACGTATACTGCGCAGATGGACTTCCTGAACTTGTGGTCCATCAGCTATACGCAGAACAACGTCAGCATCGAAATCACGGCCACCGCGGGGTACACGGGTGGCACGTCGGTGGTGCTCGACGTTCCGGACCTGACCGGTCTCACCGGCTGGAACACGGCGTGGGGACTCGCTCCGGGTGTGTCCACCGAGTGGGAGTTCACCGCGAATGGCTGGTCCAACGCAGGCCTGGGAGCGCCCGTATTGCAGGAGGGCACCGTGCTGCGTGCTGCCTCTCGTGGCGGCACGGTCACACCGTGACGATGGCGAATGCCGATACCCGCATTGCGTAACGCGCGAGCAGTTTCGGTGTAGTTTTGGATCGGGGAGCACGTCACGGCGACGTTGCTCCCCGATCGTCGTTCACGCCCCGTTCGAGCGGTGCGGCGATGCACGGTTCGCGTGCGATCGCACCCTTCCACCGCCTCGCCCTATGCGCCGTCCTCTTAGCGCGCTGCTCAGGTTCTTTGCTGCGAGTGCGCTGCTCACACAGCCCGCGATCGCGCAGTCGCCCGTAGCAGCATTGACGCCGCGCAAAGCTGCGCTGCCCAGCGACTCTATCGTCACGTGGGCAGCCGACACCTCGCGCAGTGGCGCGCTCGGACTCGCCGTACTGCTCGACGCGATGGACGCCCGGATCGAGCCCGATGGGACGGGCATGCGCACCATGCGAAGCGTCGTGCATGTGTTGCAGCAAAGTGCGGTCAACGGAATGGCCGAGCACCGCTTCAGCTGGCAGCCGAGCCGACAGGATCTCACGATCGACTGGGTGCGCGTACTGCGTCCCGATGGCACAGTCATCAGCGACGCGCCGTCCACCGACCAGACAGCTGACGCCACCGCCAACATGCAGAATCCGATGTACGTGGACAGTCGTACGCGCCGCCTGTCGCTGCCGGGCGTGGCCGCGAATACCATCGTGGACATTCAGTACAGCATCACCGATCGCGCACCGTGGCGAGCCGGCGACTTTCTGCTGGCGTGGTCCTTTTCCCCCGTTGCGCCGACTCGCGTGTCGCAGTTTCGAGTAAACGCACCGGAGTCGTTCTCGCCGTTCATCCAGGAATCGAACATCGCGTTCAAGCGGCGGGAGCTCGTGCAGGAAGGCCGCCGAGTCTACGAGTGGCGAATCACACAGCCGCGTGTCGTGCGCCCTGCGCCGTATGTGCCATCCACGGATGACGTGCGCATGAGTGTCACGCTGGCTGCACCACAGCCCTGGGACTCGGTCACCACGTGGTACGACCGCCTCGCGCGTTCGCGCTATGTCGCCGATGAGGTGCTCATCGCCCGACTCGACAGCATCGCACGCGGAGCACGCACACGCAGCGACTCCCTGCGTGCGCTGCACAAATGGATAGCGCAGGACGTTCGCTATGTGTCGGTCTCGCTCGGTCTCGGCGGCTATCAGCCGCGAACGCCGGCTGAGGTCATCACTACCGGCTACGGCGACTGCAAGGACAAGACGTCGCTCTTCATTGCGGCAGCGCGACACTGGGGAATCGATGCGCGGCCCGTCTTGCTGCACCTGAATGGTGTGAGCGAGGCGAGTCCCGTCTCGATCACGCGCTTCAATCACGTTATCGTTGCGGTGGTCAACGCGATGCCACGCGGCGGCACGTCGCAGTACACGTTCAGCGATCTCACGGCCGGCCTCATTCCGTTCGGCAGCCTGCCGCTTTCCTACCGCGGCTCCTTCGGCGTCGCCGTGCGCCCGGATGGGTCAGCGGACACGCTGCGCTTTCCTGATCGTGCCGTCGACTCCACAGGCTCACGCGTGCGAATGATCGGGACGCTTTCACCGGACGGCAGCATGGATCTCGCGGTGGACGACCAGGCCGTTGGCGATCTCGCGTGGGCCATGCGCGCAGCCTTCGCCGAACCACTCGATTCCGCGCGGCGGGCCACCGGCATGCGCGCCGTCGCTGCCACGTACCTGCCAGAGTCCACCGCCGACTCACTGCAGGTCTTCGACGGTCGCGACTTCACCGACTCACCACGTATTCGCGCCGTGCTACGAGGCGGACGTGGCGCACGCCCCGCCGGCCCCGTCTGGCTGCTGCACCTGCCCGATCCGTTTCGCGCGCTGACCAGCCGTAACGCCAACTCCGCGCGTGAGCTTGAAGCACTTGGCACACGCGTTCTCCCCATCGACGCGCGACAGGTGCTCGGACCACGCACTACTCACCTCGAGTACCGCGTCACTTTACCCGACGGGTGGTCCGCCCAACTTCCACCGCCCATCGTCGCGACCAGCTTCTTCGGCAAATACGAGAGCAGCTATCGCCAAAACGGCCGCGACCTCATCATGCTGCGCACCCTTCAGGGCGTCAGCGGCGGCATCCATCCCCCGCAGCGCATCGCCGAAGTCATCGCATGGATGCGCGCCGTCGCCGCCGACGACATCGAATACATCACGCTGTCTCCCACTCGCCCGCGCTAGTAGTCAACCGGTCGCAGATACGACTCCCCGATGCCCGAGTTGCTCAGCAACGCCACCGACGGCCCCCTCCGCTTCCAATGCGTGCCGTCCAATCGCTTCCGCACCAACTGTACATCCGCCGAACGGAACCCGCGCGCGATCAACGCGTCCGCCGACCAGCCGTGCAGCGTCCAATGCAGCAACTCGTCTGCCTTCGCATAGCTGATCCCAAGATCAGTTTCATCCGTCTGCCCCTTGATCAGGTCAGCGGTCGGTGGCTTGTCGATGATCACGTCAGGCACCCCGAGATGCCGCGCAAGCTGCTGCACCTGCGTCTTGTACAGATCGCCAATCGGGTTGACCGGCGGGGAATCGTCACCGTGCCACGTGTAGTAGCCGAAGAGACGCTCCGTCTTGTTGCCCGTGCCAAGCGGCAACGCGCGATGCTTGGCGGAGAGATCGAACAGCGCGATCATGCGAAGCCGGGACATCACATTGCCCCGCCGCGCCGCATCGGCATCGGGTTCTTCCCCGAGATAGCCGTCAACGGCCGCCGAGATGTCGATCGTGCGCGACTGCACGTCCAGCGCATCGATCACCAGCTGCGCATGTTCGAGCGAGTCGCTGCTCGACGAGCGGTACGGCATGCGAACGGCAATCACATTCTCCGCGCCGAACGCGCGCGCGGCGAGGTACGTCGTGACCGCAGAGTCGATGCCACCCGACAGTCCGACGAGCGCCTTCGCGTATCCGCGTCTTGCGAACTCTTCGCGCAGAAATCCCGTCAGCCAGTCTGCAGTCATCTCCGCATCGAGCGTGAGCGGTGGCGGTCCGCCATGCTCACGTAGCGTCACTCGCGTAACGCTCACTGCATCTGGCGCGGTGACAGGTTCCGAGGACGAGCGCACGAGTTCGACCGGTACTGCAAACTCCCCCGTCTGAAAGCCGCGCGCCTCGTGTACCAGATCCGCGGCCGCGGGCTCCGGTCCGTCGTAGTGCAATACGATCGGTTCATGCGCACGCACCACGCGCAGTTGCTCGAGCACATGAGGCAACGCGACGCGCAGGTCGGCGAGCAGCGGCGAGTCGGCCCGTGCGCGAACCAGGTCGTCGAGGTCGACCGTGGCGATCAGCAGGTGTTCATCCCAGACCGGCGCGCGCATGCGCACGTCGCCCGCCGGTCCCACGATCATCGAGCCGCCGAAGAATCGCTTGCCGCCCTCGGTGCCCACGAGATTCGCATAGCTGGTGAAAACGCCCTGCTCGTCGGCGATATCACGCATCAGACGTTCCCAGCGCGCGCCGCTGGCCGGTCCCGGCGCACCGTCTTCGCGAGCGTACGG
>JBGTFN010000058.1:0-6025 GCA_041747275.1 Gemmatimonadaceae bacterium
GTACAGATAGAGCGTGCCCTTGCCCACCTGCGCCTCGGCCATTGCCACACCGCCCTGCAGGCGTTCCTGTCCCCACGCCCAGCCACTGCGCAGCGGTGCCGACGTGTTGAACGTCGCAATCGCCTTTACGCCCTTGCTCGCCGCATCGGGGCCAAGCTTCATGACGGGGCTGTTGTCGAACATCACGATGGACTGTGGGGACATGCCACGCGCAACGGCGTTGCTCGTGTCGACAGAGACCTGCAGCAGCGAACCGGGCACGTAGTACTGCTCACGCGTGAGTTCCCGTCCGCCGTCGAGCAGATGATTCGTCACCGGCAGATCGAGATGCTGCGCAAGCGCCGTCGAGCTACCGATGGTGATCACCTTGCCGCCGTTCTCCAGGAACCGCTTGATCTGCGGAATGGTGCGATCGGCTGTGACGTTACCGAGCGCCGGCCAGTACTCACGCGGAATAAGCGTGGAGTCCGCCGCCGACGCGCCGCCGCCCGCGAAACCGCCGCGTCCACCGGTTGCTGCTTGCGCGGGTGGAATGGCACCGTCGACGAACAGCAGCACGTCGTACTTCGCGTTCAGGTTACCTGCATCGAGCTCCTTCGCGTACACCGTGCTGAACGGCATCTCGAACTGTTCCATGATCAGGCGCGTCCAACCCGACGGCATGGCACCGCCGTAACGATCCCACACACCCACGCGAAGCGGCCGCACACGCTCGGCGGCCGGGCGCGCGTTCGCCGCGGCAAACGATACACCGAGTTGGCGCGCAGCGTCATTCACGACGCGATCGGCGGTTCCGTTTGACGGGATAAACCACGAACCGACGGGATATGTGGTGCCGCCCACCGTCGTCGCTGACGTCGTGCGGAATACGGCGGCATTCGCCTTCGTGAGGCGATTGGCCACTGTCAGCGCATCATTCACCGACGCGTGTACCAGATAGCCTGCGCTGCCCTTCGCGACCGTGCCGGCGATCATCGGCGTCACGTCGCTCACCTTCTCCATCGGTCCGCTCACGTTGCCCATGATGCGGTCGTAGTCCATGCCCATCTGCATCGCCAGTGTCCAACCCGCGTTGTCATACGGCGGAATCGGCGGACCGCCGGGAAAGCGGAAGTCATTCGGGTGATCCTGCGGCTCGAACATGTCGAGGATCATGGGGCGGAACGCCTGCGACGACTGGAACACCCACGAACCGGCAGGATACGTCTTGCCATCGGCGGTGATGGGGCCGGTTGCGCGGTGTACGGCAACACCAGACTTCTGCAGCGCTCGCACGAACTTGGTCGCCGTCGGGAAGTCAGGCTGAGTGCTGGTGAGGATGTACGCGCGCGGGTTGCGATCTTCCGGGCGTCGCAGCATGCCGAACATCGCTTCGTTCGACCCCTGCGGTGCGGCGGCTGAACCGGAGCGCAGCTTTGCCATCGAGTCGTTGAGCGCCGCGATGCGCGACGGCCAGATCGTCCAGCTATCCGTCTTGCCCTTGGCGATCTGGTCATTGCCCATCTTCCAGCGATTGAACAGGAACTCCTCGCGATGCTTCGACGCCACGTCGAGCACGGCGCGGTTGGCCGTCACGGAGTAGTCGACAGACTGGCGGAAATGCCACGGTCCGGGCTCGATGGGTAATGGCTGGTCGCCGCTGCGGAGCTGACGGCTCGCGACGAGTGGAACGCGCATCGGCGTCGGGTTGCCGATCGTTTCCGTGAGCAAGCCGATCATGTTGTGGAAGTACACCGTGGTGCGCAGACCACCGTTCCACCAGGTGGAGTAGTTGGCACCGCTGCGCATCACTGTGCCACCCTTGTCCTCGAGCACGAACCGGTTGTGCATCGCCGAGCCCACGATGTCGAGCTGCGTGATGATGAGCGGGTGGAAATTGTAGTTGGCCGGATCACGAAACGGCGGCGCAAACATCACCGCGCCCTGCGGACCTGTCTGGTGATGGTTGTACATGATGACCGGGTGCCATTCGATGAACAGCTGACGGCTCATGTTCTCGGTTTCCTTGAGCGCGTTCATGTACGAGTCACGATTGTTGTCGTGGCCCGCGTACTTCTGGTAGAGACGTGGCAGTCCGCCAGAGCTGCGCTGCAGGCTGTCCGGTGAACGCATGTACCAGTCGGACACCAGTTCCATGCCATCCGGGTTCGCGTGCGCCATGAGAATGATGCAGTCGTTCAGAAACCGCGTCGTCTCCGCGTCGGACATGCTCGAGAGCTGCCAGAACGTCTCAATGAGCTGTTGCGCGCCCAAGACTTCGGTGGCGTGCAGACCTCCGTCGATCCAGATCACCGCCTTGCCTTCACGCGAGAGACGACGCGCCTCAGCGCTGTCTACGCCTTCCGCGAATGCGAGTCGGCGGGAGATATCCTTGTAGCGCGCGAGATTGCGGTGGTTTTCCGGGCTCGTGACGATCGCCATGATCTGCGGGCGTCCCTCCTCCGTCATGCCGATGGTATCGAGCAGCACGCGATCGCTCTCGCCAGCCACCTTCGCAAAGTATTGGTGGAGCTTGGTGTAGTTGGGGAGCTGGTAGTCGGCACCGATGCGGTGTCCAAAGAACTGCTCGGGCGAGGTGACGCGCGACTGCGCATCGACGGCGGTGGGCGACAGCAACGCTGTACCCAACAGGGCTGCGGCGACAGCCGCGATGCGGGCGACAGGCGTCCGAACGGATCGCAAATCTCGTGACATAATTGAATCGGGGAAGGCGGGAGGAGCGACAAACGCGGGCTCGGCGGCCCGTCCCTCAGTTTACGTGGCGACAGCCTTCACCGCTGGTGTGCATTGCGCCAGGTCGCAGGGAGGCGATCCTGAGGCCTCTCCGGCAATAGCCCATTGGAGCCGCCCCGCTCAGCCTGATGAGTATCTTGTAGCCATGACCGTGGCTCTGCGCTCCCCGCTCCCATGAAGGTTGCCCGCTACCTGGCCCAGCTCGGCTATGGCACCAGACGTCAAGTCGAACACCTGCTCTGGAAGAAGGGCGCCATGCGCGCGAGCGGCGAGATCCTGACGGAGCGCGACGAAGTAGGCGCAAAGGCGCTGGCCCATCACGACATTCGCGTGCACGGCGAGCCGCTCGACCCGCCGCCCGACTCCGTGATCATGCTGCACAAGCCGGCCGGCTTCGTCTGCTCCACCGAAGACAGGAATCCGCTCGTCTACGATCTCATGCCGGCGCGTTTTCGCCACCGGAACCCGGTGATTGCGCCCGTGGGCCGACTCGATCGCGAGACGACCGGGCTGCTGCTGCTCACCGACAATGGTGCCCTGCTGCATCGGCTCACGTCGCCGCGGTCACACTTGTGCAAGACCTATCGCGCTACGCTCGCCGAACCTGTCAGCGCGCCGACTCGCGACCTGTTCGAAAGCGGTGCCCTGCTCCTGCACGGTGAGGAAAAGCCGCTGCTTCCCGCTACGCTCGAGATGGTCGGTGAGCGTGAGGCGCGCGTGACCGTGACCGAAGGACGCTACCATCAGGTGCGCCGCATGTTCGCCGCGGCCGGCAATCATGTCGTGCAACTGCACCGCGAATCCACCGGGTCGCTGCAACTCGGCGAACTCGCCGAGGGCGCGTGGCGCGTGCTTTCAGAGAGAGAACGCGAACTGCTCGATGCCGACCTGCAATCTGCACGCGCTCGAAACGGCTGATTGCATTGTCGCCTGGCGCCGGTACGCGCGAACCAGTGACGGTCAGCGGCGCGTCGCCTCGAGCACCTTGAAGCGCGCGCCGTCGTGCACCGTGCGACGATTTCCGAATATGCGATCCAGCTCGTTCTCGTAGGGCAGCGTGCGATTGGCGACAAGCTGAAGACGTCCGCCGGAGTTGAGCACCGCATGCGCCTCCTCGAGGAATCGAATCGGCAGCGCGAGATCCGTATGTTTGCCCGTATGGAATGGCGGATTGCAGACGACTACATCGAACCGCTCGTCCTTGACGGCGCTTGTGACGTCGCTGGGCAGCACACGCGAGACAGTCATACCGCTGGCCATCATGGTACGCGCAGCGCAACGAACCGCTTCGCTGTCGGCGTCCACCAGTGTCACAGGGCCGCCTGCCAGCCGACCGGCAACGGCGCCGAGCACGCCCGCGCCGCATCCGAGATCGAGTACCGAAGCGCCCGCCGGAACCTCCATGGCGTTGGCCAGGATCTCGGTCGCCTCGTCAAGATGATCCCACGAGAACACGCCTGGACGGGTGAACCACTCGAGCGCCGAGCCACGCAGCCTGGCGCTCAATTCGCGAAAGGCCGACGACTCGTGATACGGTGTCGCAAGCGCGTCACGCGCCTCCGCATTGAGCGACGTGGTGTGCGTTGCTGCTAGCAGCCGATGCCCCCCGCTGTGCGCGAGCACACGCACATGACCGAACACCTGCGCCATGGTGCGCGCGGCCGATTTGATGCCCTCGTCGTTCCCACCGAAGAGCAGGCAGACCCCGCCATCGTGCAGCAGTTCAGTCGCGTCGCGCAGCAGCTGATGGAAGGCGAGCTTCTCCGTCGGAAGGCGCATGACAACCGCAGCGGCGCGCAGGTGATCCGGCAGTCCAATGCGGCCGTGCCCGTGCAACAACTCGACGCGGGCCAGCGCGTCGACCGCCGCATCACGCCGGAGCGCCTCCACCACGGGCAGGCGGCGGTGCGTGGCGATGACCTGTCCCCCCCCTTCCCGTCGCGACGCCTCATGCACAGCAACCCGCGCATCCGCGTGCAGAAAGACGACGGTGTCCACCCGATCAGACGGCAAGTTCGCTGCAACGTAGCGTTCTACCGGCGATCCACTGCGTTCACGCGCCATCAGTCGCCCAGTGCCTGCAGACGCGCGGCAATCACGCGTCTCGCATTCCGGACGTCCGGGTCAAGCGGCGCGCGTTTGGAACGAAGCAGCGTGCCTCGGCATGACGACGCGCCGCAGCCGCATGGAAACCGGCGCCTGGCGGACGTCGTGTGACGCTCGTCCAGCTCGATCGCGTAATCGTAGCCCAGCTCCTCGCCTGCATCGATCTCCCGCAGCGACACCAGCCACATCTGGTCCCCGATCGCGATCGGCTCGAGGTTCGGGGCGCAGGAATGGTTGATGAAGCGCGCGTCGTTGCCCCCGACATTCGCATCGATCACGCGAGTTTCGTCAAGCTGCAGCACGAAGGTATGTTCAGGGGTATGGTGGCCATCGATGGTCGGGTATCGGTGCTCCGCTTCGCGGTGCGAAATGAGCTCGCCGGTGTATTCGATGACCAATGCATGCCTCGGAATGGCGGTCTCGGTGAAGATGCCGTGGCCGTGTCGGGGCGAGAGGCGTCGGGATAGGCGCACAACGGAACAAACGCGAGAGGGAATACCGGATGTCAACTGGGTCACGCACTTCTGTTGCAGGCGAACGCCCGCACACACCTGCATTTGTTGAGTTCGTGTCGCGTCGCCGCGCGATCTTGCGCTCGCTCGCGACGGCGGTGCTCTTGCTCGTTTCGTCGGCCATGCCACTTGCTTCGCAGGCATCCAGAGCCGATCTCCCGCCGGTGCTGCATCCGCGCATCTTCTCCATCAACCCGCTGCTGCTGGTGTTCGGTGGTGTGGTCTCGGCCGACTACGAGCAGCGCCTCACCTCCAGCTCCACGCTGGGCGCCTCCTTCGCCACCTACAACCTGACGGGAGCCGACTACCTCACCATCGAGGCGCGAGGTCGCTATTACGTGAGCGGACGGGCACTCGATGGACTGTCCGTCGGAGCGCTGGCCGGGCTCGTGCGGATGCGCGACGAGGATGACTCGAGTTTGCGAGACTACGCGATGAACGTCGGCTTCACCGTCGAGCAGCAGTGGCTGCTTGGCGTGGAGGAACGAGTCGCCATCTCGGCGGGCGCGGGTGCGGCGCGCACGTTTTTCCATGAAGACCGAGCACCGTTTCGCAGGATTTTGCCGGTGCTGCGCCTGTCTGCCGGCTGGGGATTCTAGTGGCCCGTAGTTGAGGTTCGGATAGCACAAAGGCGCGTGCGGCGCGCGCCGCGCAAGGCGCGGGAGGGCGCGTAG
>JBGTFN010000059.1:0-5399 GCA_041747275.1 Gemmatimonadaceae bacterium
CGGCGGGCGCTGCAGCCGGTACGGCAGCAGCCGTTGGTACCGCTGACTTCGATACGTGCATGAACGAGGGCTCGGTTATC
Source organism: Gemmatimonadaceae bacterium (assembly GCA_041747275.1). Classification (GTDB taxonomy): domain Bacteria; phylum Gemmatimonadota; class Gemmatimonadetes; order Gemmatimonadales; family Gemmatimonadaceae; genus JAABRT01. The sequence goes on from JBGTFN010000059.1 coordinate 81, forward strand.
GCCGTGTCGTTGAATGCACCGGTTGTCGTCAAGATCTAACTGGTAGGCACCATCAGTGTCCGACCGCGCCGCCACTGCGGCGCGGTTCGGGCACGCCTTCCCAGCCGCCCTTCACGCGCATGATGGCGTTCACGTTTACGAGTGCGCGCAGCGGACGAAGCGCCCACCCCATGGCGCGAAGCGAGTCCTGAACCGCCGGCGGCACCCCACCAATTTCGATCGTGAGTGAATCCGGCAGCGCCTGATTGTGCAATCTGGGCGCCCGCATCGCGTCCGCAAGATTCATGCGGTGATCGAGCACGTTCAGAATCACCAATGACGTGCCGGTGATGATCGTCGGGCCGCCAGCCGCACCGACTACCAGCAGCACCTGCTGCGCCGAATCGAGTACGATCGTCGGCGACATCGCGCTCAGCATGCGCTTCCCCGGCTGGATCGCATTCTGCTCACCCTGCACGAGACCGAACATGTTCGGCATGCCGGGCTGCGCAGCGAAGTCATCCATCTCGTTGTTGAGAAAGAAGCCAGCGCCTCTCACCCACACGCCTGATCCCCAGCTCCCGTTGAGCGTGGTCGTTGTCGCGACGGCATTGCCGAACTTGTCGGTCACGGAGTAGTGCGTGGTATTCATCGGCTCACGCGGCAGTGCTTGCATCATGGAATCAACGACGCGCGTCGGAGTCGCTTCTGATTCGTTGATGGTAGTGCGCAGCGATTGCGCGTACGACTTGCTCGTCAGCTGGTCGAGCGGCACGGGAATGAAGTCCGGATCGCCGAGCTTGCTGTTGCGATCGATGAACGCGCGCTGAAACGCACTTGCCACGGTGTGATACCACATGGTGCTGCCGTATCGCGCGCTCTGCGGCCACGTCTCGAGGATGTTGAGCGTCTCCGTCATCGTCACCCCGCCCGACGATGATGGCGGCATCGCCAGCATCGTGAAGCCGCGATACGTGGATCGAATCGGACGACGCTCGCGCGGCTTGTACGCACTCAGGTCCTCGCGCGTGATGATACCGCCGCCACGCTGCAGCTCGGCGACGAGCGAGTCCGCAACCCAGCCGCGATAGAAGCCGGCCGTGCCATTGTCCGCGATCGCCTGCAGCGTGCGCGCCAGCTCCGGCTGCACCAATCGTGTCCCGGCAGCCAACGGTTGGCCGCCAGGGAAAAACCGCGCTGCACCCTCGAACTTCGGCACACGCTCGGTGCCGCGAATCGATGTCGCGAGTGCGCTATCGACGACAAATCCATCACGTGCCAACGCAATCGCCGGCTGGATGACCTCACGCAACGACATGGTGCCGTATTGCTCGAGCACATGTGCAAGACCCGCCACAGCGCCGGGCACACCACTCGCCAGATGTCCGATGATGCTCTTGTCGGTGAGCTTGCCGTTCGCATCCAGATACATGTCACGCGACGCTGCAAGCGGCGCCACTTCCCGATAGTCCACTGCCGCCGTGCGTCCGTCGGCAAGACGAATCACGCTGTAGCCACCACCACCAATGTTGCCCGCCTCCGGCCACGTGACGGCGAGTGCGAAGCCGAGTGCCACTGCCGCGTCCACCGCATTGCCGCCGCGCTCGAGAATCTCGTTCGCCGCTGCGCTCGCATGCTCGCTGTTGCTCACCGCCATCGCATTCGGCGCGAAGGTCGCTGGTGCACCACTTGGCAGACGCCATCCTGCCGGAAACTGCGCGGCTTCACGCGGTGCGATACGCGGATCACCGGGCGCTGCGCTGCGACCGGCCATGCTGCCCGGCGTCACGCCCACCGTCGTGCCGGTCCCGATGCTCGTTCCTGAACTTGACGATGAATACGAGCACGAAGCCAGCGAACCGGCGGCGAGCAGCAGCGCGGAGATCCTCGGAGTCAGCAGCGAAGCCATAGTGAATCTTGGAGTATGCGGTGGGATGCCTTCGGTGAAATGCTACGACGGCTGCGTGCGGACAACGCGAAACTGTGTGTCACGCACTGTGATCAGCGCGACCAGGAACCAAGTCCATATCGCAAGGTCACCCGCGAGTTGCGCGTGCGATACGTGCGGCCTGTGCCCTCGGGCAACATCTCGCCCCGGTGCCACGCAATTCCGAAGTCCTGCACGAACGCGACATGAAAGTCTGACGAAAACGCGAACCCGATGCCGTAGCCGATCGACGCGTTGTAGTCGATGGTGTTCTCAATCGGCAGGGCCGCGCCATCCGACTTGACCGTGAGATTGCGAAAACTGTTCACGCCGGCCGTCGCTTCGACCACCTGATACAGGCCGTCGTTCGACCCGCCGCCGCGCAGCACCGCCTGCAGCCCCCACAGGTCGAGCTGGCCAGTGCAGCCGCTGGACTGGCAGCGCGTCACCGAACTGGTATCGCCAGGCATTGGATCGAGCACCGGCGCGCCTTCGAGATTGGAGTAGCCGAAATCCACGTTCCCGAAGCTGGCCGCCAGTCCGATCGTGGTCGTGGCCCCCATAGCCTTCTCAAGTGTGCCGCGAAGCAGCCACCGCGGATCTCCGCCGAAATCCCACTCGGAAGCCGACGGACCGTCCTTGACCGGACCGAGGCCGGCCGCCGCGGCGCCAGCGCTGATCCAGTAGCCGCTCACCCCGGACACCCGCGGCCGGCTCTGTCCGCCGCCACGGAGCTGGGCCTCGACCTCGACCGGCAGGGACCAGGCCATGGCGAGGGCGAGCACGAGCGAAGGCACAAGGGTCGGTGCAATGCTCGGTCGCACCGACGGCGCGAAAGTCCGCGTGAAGTACATCGGCAGTAAACTCGGAAAGTGAGGACGCATGCCAAGTTGTGAAGTGCCTTGCGTTTCGGTTACCCTAGGGGAAACCTAACCCCGCTCAACCCCCTGCGATCCCTGATCCCGTGACCGAATCGACGCTCGACCCGCGTGTGACCGAGCGGCGCAATCCGCGCTCTGCCAACATCGATCTGGCGACGCCCGCGGAGATCGTGTCGATCATGGTGGAAGAAGACCGCACGATTGCCGACGCGGTCGCGACCCAGTCGGCACAGATCGCACTGTTGATCAGCTCCGTGGAAGCCGCCTTTCGCGCGGGCGGACGCCTTCTGTATGTCGGCGCCGGCACCTCCGGACGACTCGGCGTGCTCGATGCGAGTGAATGTCCGCCCACCTTCGGCTCCGATCCGAGCATGGTGGTGGGCATCATTGCCGGTGGTGATCACGCGCTGCGCAATGCCGTCGAAGGCGCGGAAGATGCGCCGGAAGAAGGGGCACGTGCGGTGGACGCGCATGCGGTGCAATCCACCGATGTTGTCGTCGGAATCGCAGCGTCGGGCACGACACCATTTGTGCACGGTGCGCTGCATCGCGCGCGCGAAATCGGCGCGATCACCGGGATGGTGGCCTGCTCACCGCCACCGCAATCGGCGCTCGCGTCCGTTGATATCGCGGTGGTTGCCGTGACGGGACCTGAAGTGGTGACGGGCTCCACTCGACTCAAGGCCGGCACCGCCACCAAGCTGATCCTGAACATGATCACGACGGGCGCGTTCATCCGTATGGGCAAGACCATGGGCAATCTCATGGTGGACCTGCGCGCGACCAACAACAAGCTCACCGACCGCAGTGAACGCATCGTGATGGAAGTGTGCGAGGTGACGCGCGGCGAGGCACGTGATCTGCTGCAACGTGCACAGGGGCGCGTCAAGCACGCCATCGTGATGCATGCACTCGGTATATCTCATGACGACGCCGTTGCACGTCTCGACGCGGAAGGCGGTGTGATCCGTCGCGTGTTGCCGTGAGCGGGGCAGACCACGTGAGCGATGCACGCGATGTCTTCGTCGGCCTCATGTCCGGCACGTCGCTCGACGGCATCTCGTCTGCGGCGGTCACCTTCAGCGAAAACGGTGCACGCATCGTGCCCACGCTGCTCGCGCAGGCACACCGTCCCTTCACGGCGGACGAACGCGCACGTTTGCTGGCGGCAATGCAACAGGGCAGCGCACGCGACTACTGCCGGCTCTCGGTGGACCTCGCACACTGGCTCGCCGACGCTGCCGAACTCGCCATCAGCGCATCCGGAGTCGAGCGTGACCGTGTACGCGCCGTCGTCTCGCACGGCCAGACACTCTGGCACGAACCGGGACACAGCACCTGGCAGCTCGGGCAGCCGGCCGTCATCGCCGAACGACTGCAGGTGGATGTCTTCAGTGACGTGCGCGCGCGTGATGTTGCGGCGGGCGGACAGGGTGCGCCGCTCGTCAGTGTCGCAGACGTGCTCTGCTTCGCGCATGACACCGGCTGGCGTGTGCTGCAGAACCTCGGCGGCATCGGCAATCTCACAGTGGTGCCACCCGCCGGAGATCACGAGCAACCTGTGGCGTTCGACACAGGGCCCGGCGTGGTGATTCTCGATGGCATCGTGCGATCGTTGGTGCCCTCGTTACTGTACGATGTGGACGGCGTGCTCGCAGGGCAGGGCACCGCCATCAATCGCGTCGTGCACGACGCATTGGCGCACGCCTACTTTGCCGATGCGCCGCCCAAGAGCACGGGCCGTGAGCTGTTCACGCCCGCATACATCGCGCAGTTCATCGACGATTGTCGGACTGCGCATCCTGAGGCGACGGTGGCCGATATGCTCGCCACGGCGGTGGCATTCACGGCCGAGTCCATCGCCGATCAAATGAGTCGATTTGTGACTGCACCAATAGAAGACTTCATTGTCGCCGGCGGCGGCGCGGACAACCCCGTGCTGCTCTCCGCTATTCAGTCCGCGTTGCACACAAGGCTGGGCGAACGCGCACCGAGCGTGCGACGCTTCAGCGACGTGTTCTTCGACGGAAACGCAAAGGAATGCGTGGCGTTTGCGTTGATCGGCTGGCTGCATGTGAACGGACGCGACGGCACCGTCGCGTCGGCCACCGGAGCGAGCGGTGGACGCGTGCTCGGATCGCTCACCCCGGCGTCACGCCGTACGGGAGTGCACGCATGAACCGCCCCGCCACATCGCGTGAGCTCGCGCAGCTTGTCATGCCCGCGCTCGTGTGGCGCGCCCCCGGCGGATTCGATCACGAAAAAGAACGCATTACCGAATATCTCGCACTCGGTGTTGGTGGTTTCCTGCTCATCGGCGGTGAACAGGAAGTCGTGCGCACGTTGGCCAAGCGGTTGCAGCGCGAAAGTCGTCATCCGTTGCTGATTGCGGCTGATCTCGAACGCGGTGCCGGTCAGCAGTTCGGCAGCGCGACGGGCCTGCCGCCGCTGGCGGCCATTGTTGCGCTCGATGATATCGAGGCGCTGCGCCGCGCTGCCCGCCTCACGGCACGCGAAGCGCGCACGATGGGC
>JBGTFN010000060.1:0-2322 GCA_041747275.1 Gemmatimonadaceae bacterium
GGTGCATCATGCGTGCCCGAGACTTCCGCAAGTCGTCGCCGCAGCGACATCGCGTCGCCGCATAGATCATCCACGATGCGTCGCAGCGCCAAGCTGCGCACCAAGGCGATGGCGCGTACCGCGCCGTCTGCTGCGCCCAACCAGTCACGGCACGAAGTCCACTCGGCCGCGATGCGCGCGCGCACACTTCGGCTGGTCTCCATCCGCAGCGCCGTCAGATCGGCCCATGCGGTCGCCATCGCGTTCCCGTACTCCCCGTCGACGTACGCGGGACTGCGAAGACGCGGATGATCAACGCGCATGACATGATGGTGACGACGCTTCGTGCCATCGCCGTACGCGAGGCGCGTGGCGGCTTGCAGTGCTTTCGGAATGTCGGAGCCCACGCGCCGCAGCGCATCCTGGAGTGGCACAAGTCCGTGCGGATCGTGGGTCAGGCGAGCATCGCTCACGATCTGGGCAATTTCCCGCGCGCTCAGTGGATGCCCATTGGGCCAGGTCGTGCTGCTCGTGGACGCTACCGCTTTCTGCACGAGTCGAGCGACCACATCCGCTTGAGAGACTGCCCCAACATCCGCCATCGGCCCCGTCGTGTGGTCGAGCTGCTGTTCGTAGTGCCTCAGGGTCTGCTGTACCCACGGCATCCACTCGACGCGAAGTGATGCATCAAGTACCCACCGTGATGTACGTGCACCGTCCTCCTTCACTTCTCGCGCCACGGGCTCCATGCGAGTGGCGAGCCGTCCCAGCAACACATTCGTCTGCTGCGTCGACGACACCGTCAATGCGGGTACGGTCTGCATCACTTGTGTGACCAGCCGCGTCGGTGCGGCCGCGCCGCCGAGTTTCAGATTCGCGATTGCGAGGGCAAGGACCACGCGCTCGAGGTCGTCGAGCGATTCTTCGCGCGCATGCTGCAGTTCGTGCAGTCGCGAGGAGAGCACGTACTGCGCGGTGACGCGTGGTCCGTTCGTTCCGCCCCGCCGTCGCGGCGCTTCTTGCTCGAGCGCACGCGCACGCGAGGGCAGATCCAACACGAACGCAAGCGCGCCATCGACGCGCGTGAGCACCGGCTTGTCGCCAGACGCCAGTTCGGCGAGACGCCGACCAAGCTCCGCGGGAAACCACAGTGAATATCCGCGGTCGACCTGCATTGCACGCCGCACGTCATACACGTCCTGCCGCAGGGAAGAACTCCCACTGCGCCGCACGAGCGCTTCTATGATGTCTCGGTCGACTCGTACCTTGTCTTCTCGGTTCAGCGCGCGTGACATCAGTCCGCCTGCAGCTCAAGTGCGATGTACCAGTGCTCTTCCGATAGTGCTTCATCTGCCTCGCGAGCAAGGCGCTCCGCACGTGCCCGCATGCGTTCCAGTCGCCGAATCGAGCCGACGCTCCGCGCGACGATGTCCTACAGCAGATGTTCACGCTTGCGAACGCCCAACCGGCGCAGCAACGTCGCTGACGACTCGTGGCGCTGCAGCAGTTGATGAATCTCCTCCGCTTCGAGCAGGGGCACGGCCAAAAGGACCGGCACGCGCTGACCGAGCTGCGACGTCTCCTCCACCGTACGCCGTGCTTCCGGTGTACCCAGCAGCACAAGCCCCAGTCGATGCCGATGCTCGCTCTCGCACGCGTCGATGAGCAGCATCGCATGAAAGAGTGCCTCCGGCGACGCGTGCTGCACCTCATCGAGCACGAGCAGACGGACATCCTGTTTTGCGAGCCACTCCGCGACGTGCGACAGAACGACCGATGGTCCTTTCCGTTGCAACCGCGGTGAAATCTGCTGCCGGCACGAATGCATGATTGCAGCGAAAATGGCGTTTGGATATCGGGCCCGTCCCAGCAGGACCATGCGGATGTCGGCGGCTGGCAGGAGCATGCTCTCAGACGCATCGCCTTCGCGGTCTGCGTGCCCGTCGGCATAGTAGCGCAGGAGCGCTGACTTGCCGCTGCCGGGCGGTCCGACGAGGAAGACGCTCTCGTCGCCATTCCGCGCGGCCTGGATGAGCGAGCGCGCTGGCAAATGCCATGAGAGTGGAAACAGTGATGGGGTGGTCACGTGGGAGTGTTTATGAGGAAGGAAACGGCTGCAAACCGAACGCGTCGGGCTGCAGGGTCATGACGAGCTCGCGCGTTTATTGCGGTTCAGATAGGCACTAAATCGGTCCATGTTTCGCACCGGCGGCGTCTCCGTAGTTGTTGCTGACTTGTTTGTGGCCTTGCCGGAACGACGGGCGGTCCCAGTGCGCCTCGACGAGGGCGTTGCGCTCTTCGGTCGCGTTTCCGCACCTCGCGCGGACGTAGCCTCGTCGCGCA
>JBGTFN010000061.1:0-13245 GCA_041747275.1 Gemmatimonadaceae bacterium
GCTCCTCGGTGAGGACGGCGGCAAGTTGCACGGTGAACGTGGTGCGTGCCCGTCGCCTCGGACGTGGCGTCGCCGCCGCGCCCGAATCAGCGCGCGTGCTCTCGGCTGCTGCGGACGTCGCGGAATCCTCGAGCGTACCCGCCACTTCGCGTGATGTGCCGCTGTTTCGCGAGGCGCGGAAGCGCACCGGTTCGTCGAGTCCTTCGGCGCGAGGACGAAATCCGTTCCAGCGCATCGCGTACCAGAAGTCTTTCGCACCGTCGGCCACCGTTCGTACCGCGCCGAGGTCGACGGATGACGCCATGGTGACGGTATCGCCGTGCACGAGTGCAATTGCGCCGTCGGCCATCACCAGCGGAAGGTCGTTGCGCCACGTGGTGCGCAGCGCTCCGATCAATGTCGTCGATCCCATATCGATGACCCAGGCACTGTCGCCCGGAGCGCGAACCAGCAGCACCCGTCCAAGCTGATCCATGCGAAGATCGCGCGGTGTCCCTGGCAGTTGGACTTTCGAAACCACTTCACCTTTGAACCGATCGATGACGCTGACCGCCGTCTGACCTTCAAGCAACACGAAGATTCGATCACCGCTGGGTGAGGTGACGAACTGCCGCACCGGTGCGCCGACGTTCAAGTCCACATCGATCGCAAAATCGCGCGTGCGCAGCGAGAATACCTTCGAGCCAGCCGATAAGAACATGCGATCGCCCACCGTGAGCCCATGGACACTGGCCGAGTCAGCCGTGACCTCGAGGCGCATGCTGTCCACAACCGTGCTGTCGGGGGGACGCAAGCGACGCAGCAGCAGGTCGGTGGCGTTTCGCATCACGACAACCACCGAGCCATCGTTGAGCGGTACGAGCGCGGCGGGCGTGGAGCCGGGCGTGATGGCCCATCGGTCCCCGACCGGCGTGTACCGCGCAACTTCACCGTCAACATCGACGGCGTAGAGGATTGCTCCGTCCGCCGATGCGTGCTGCATGGCGCCAGCCGACCCGGGAACGACGACGGCGCCGAGCCGCAGGTCGAGGCGAACCGGGCGTCCGCTGGTGTCGACGGCAGTAAGGTAGCCGTCGTCGGGATTGTAGCCCAACACTCGCGCGAGCGGGGGCAGCCGGAAGCTGGAGCGCCAGACGACCGAGTCGAGGTTGGGGTACTGCACGGCCGCCACCAGACCGCCGCCACGCGAAACGCGAAGCACGATCGGGTCGGGTCCGGCAGGAATGGAGGCGAGGGCACCAGAGGTGGCAGGGCGCTCGGGGCGATCGGCGCAGGCACCAACCAGCAGGATGAGCGCCCACGCGAAGAGCGTGCGCATCAGCGAAAGTTACTGATGAAGCCCGGGCGCGGGGTAGGGTCTGGCACGCCCAGGCATCGCTCGATATGGCGTCAGCCGTTCGTGGGCCGCCGCGCCGTCAACTTGTCAGAAGCTCGGGCCGAACCAGAACGTACCAAAGCCCTTTTGATTGCGGCCGATCGGGAACGCGTAGTCATAGCGAATGACCATCAGGCCGAAGAGGTTGATTCGCGCACCGAGACCGTAGCTCTGCAGCACCGACCGATATTCCGTTTCGGGCCGGTTCGGCTGCACGGACCACCCGACCGTCTGGCCCGGGTTCCACGCCACACCAGCGTCGTAGAACACCAGTCCCTCAATCGGTGGCAGCCCGAAGTAACCCTGATTCATGCCCTTGCGCAGCAACGGGAAGCGGAGTTCCGCGTTGGCGAAGGCGATACGCGAGCCAACGGCCACATCTTCCGTGCACGACAAGCCACCACCGATGCTGCCGCAACCGATGCCCTGATTGTCCCGATTGTAACCGCGAATGAAATCCGGGCGACCGAGCCACTTCGGGAACACCGTCTCGTCGCGGCCCACAGTCATGCTGGTGAATGCGCGCGTGGCGAAAGTGAGATAGTTGAAGATGATCGGCTTGTAGGCACGCGCGTCCACGAGGTAGTCCATCCACTGCCAGGTGCCGAACTGCGGCGTGACCTGCAGGCGCATCCGGCGACCGGACAGCGGCCCGACGATTCCCATCAGCGTGTTATCGGTAACGAACGCGGCGGTCGGTGAAATCGTGTTCACGGACAGGAGATTGCGCGTGGGACCGCGTTCCCACTGCGACCCGAAGCCGCTGAGATCGACGATGCGCTGGAAGGGGAAGGACTGGTAATCGATGTTGGAGAACGACGCACCGACCTCCACGCGAGTGAATCGGTTGAACGGATACAGCGCCGTTGCCGACAGCTGACGCTGCACCAGTCGCAGGTAGTTGATGGACTGGAGAAACTGCGTCTCGCTGACCTGCTGCAGATCCTGTCCACCGAAGAGATAGAACGGCTGCTGTCCCGCCGCGAGGTTGTACTGCAGGCGTCCACCGAGGTTCGTGTAGCCGGTGTAGATCTGTGCGTCGCTGAGCTGTCCGTTCAAGCCGCCGGCGATCGCAAGTTGATGATCACCCATCAGGTCCGCGAGAATGATCGTCGTATTGCCGTACACACCCTGACCGAAACCGCCCGCCTGCGCACCGACACTAGGCTGCGCGATGTACTCGGGGGCGAACTTCGCCCTGTAGCGATACGAGACCATCGTGGTCGTATCGGGCAGGTTGAAATCCGCGCTGTCAAGCATCGCGTCCACTGTGACCGGCCCCACGACACCGCGCGAAAGGACGACTGGCGGCACTTCGGCGGACAGGCGTGTTCCGGTGGTTGGCGCGCGATAGTACGAGCGACGGGACAGCGACGTGTCCGCTGCCGTGCCCACCGGAAGTGGCGCGGCTCCGGTGAGTGCCGGACGAATGGGAGTTGCCACCGAATCAGTGCGTGCCGGCGTCGCGTCGGCGATCACGATGGTCGTGTCGCGGTACGGTGCCTTGCGCAGCGCGCGCGGATTGTTGATGCGCCATATCGTGTGATCGCCGCGCTCGTAGTAGACGAAGGCCACGGCGTCGGCCTGACGCGCCCACGTAATGGCGGGGCTATACTCGGCAACTGCCGTGATGGCACCGACCACGTTCGTGAGTTGGTAGTGCTGCTGATCGCGCAGGTCGAACAGGAACAGGTTGGCGACACCCGTGCGATCAGATACGAAAATCAACGACTGTCCGTCTGGTGCCCACTGCGGATTGATGTTGATGCCGTCCTGGTTCGGCAGCACCCGCACGATGCCGCTCTCGACATCGATCAGCGAAATGCGATTCTTGCCGAAGCGCAGCACCTCGAAGTCCGTGTCCGTGCCGCGGTCGCTGGCAAACGCGATCGTGCGACCGTCCGGCGACCACTGTGGATGCGAATCGCCGTGCAGGTCGCGGTTCAGTCGGCGCGCGTCGCTGCCATCGGCGTTCACCACCCACAGATCCGTGATGCCACCGGACAAACCGGAAAAGACGATGCGCTGGTTGTCGGGCGAGAACGACGGATTGAGCACCTGATCGACTGGCGGCTCGATACGACGCACCACTCGGCGTCGCTCCACGTCCATGAGATACAGCACGTCCTTGCCGGCACGCTGGCCGGTGAACGCGAGCAGCTTGCCGTCCTGTGAGAACGACGGTTGCGAATAGATGAATCGCAGCTGCTCGAAGTCCGGATTGGTCGATGACTTGACGAGACGCGTGATGCGTTCACCCGTCTCGGCGTTGGCCAAGAAGAGATCAGGATAGATCTCGCCCTTGAGCAGCGAACCGTACGAAATGAAGCTGATCAGCTTGCCGTCCGGCGACAGCGCCGGCGCCACGAAATAGTTCGCGAAACCGCCTGACAAGCGCTGCGAGAGCAGCGGTTCGGCAAACTCACGCGGACGATCGTAGGTGGCGACGAGCGGCAGGTACTTCTGCTTCATCGCATCGGTCCACTGCGTGCTCAGGTCGTCGAGCCCGTAGCCGAGTTCGCGGCGGAAGGCGCGTTCGATACCGATGCTGGGAATCGCGTTCATGATCTCGGCGATCACGTCGTCTCCCCACCGCTGCCCCACGTACTGCCACAGCGACAAGCCGTATCGATACGGGAAGTACTTGTCGGGGCGCTCGGTCATTTGCTGAATCGTGGGCAGCGTGTTGTTGAGCACCGCGTCTCGCACCCACGCATTCGTCCACGGGTGGTCCTGGCCGATCGAGAAGTACTCGGCCATGCCTTCCATCATCCACAGCGGCGGCTGCACCTGCGCCAGCGCACCGAAGTTCGCGCCCGCGCGTCCACGCGAGAAAATGTCGTACTGGAACACGTGCACCATTTCGTGCTGGAACACATGCTCGAAGCTGCGCATGTCGCCGGTGAAGAACTGCGCCATGCGCTGCCGGATGAAGTCGGTCACACCGCCGGTGCCTTCACCCAGTTCACCGAACACGTTGCTCTGCGCGAAGTCGGCCGAGCTGCCGTAGAGCAGGATCGGCTTCTTTTCGGCGAACTGATGGCCCATGAGACGGGAAAGTCGCGCGTACGAGCGCTCCGACATGCGGGCCGCGTGCTGCGCGACTTCTTCGATCTCCGGGTAGTAGTGCACCAGGAAGTGATCGGTCTCGATGACTTGCCACCGGAACTTGTCATACTGCACCTGGTTCTGTCCGAAGTACATCTGCGCGTGCGCGTCCGAAGCGGGAAACATGGCTGCCGCCACGGCTGCAAAGAGTGCGCTGCGCATCGCGACCTTCGTAACCGTCCGTCGCATCACCGGGCTCCCTCGGTTGCGGGCTCCATTGCCAAAGGCACGGCATCACTCCACAGCCGCTCGAGCTGGTAGAACTGGCGCAGTGCAGGATGGAAGACATGCACGACGCAATCCACAAAGTCGAGCAGTGCCCACCGACCCTGGGTGAGTCCCTCGCTCTGGTGCACCGGCATGCCTTCCTGCTTCATCTCGTCCATGACGTGTTGTGCTACGCTGCGAACGTGCGTATCGGATGTGCCGCTGGCAATCACGAAAAAATCGGCCATGTCGGTGACACCGCGCAGGTCGAGAATCACCACGTCGTCTGCCTTGAGCTCGGAAGCGAGGGCGGCGGCACGGCGGGCGAGTGTTTCGGACTGCGGACGGGTAGCGTCGGTCATAGCGGGCGGGACGAAGGTTTCTGCGTGGCTATACCCGGTGGGGCCGGAAAAAGTGCCCGGCGGCACACACGTTGCATCTGCGCCGACGGGTGTGCGCAATGCGTCCGAACGAAGCGCGGCCGCAATCCGCTGGCGATGATGCCAGCGCTGATTGCGGCCGCGAGTGACCTGATATGAAGCACACGCGGGCGCGCAGGCCCGCGTCAACATCCAGCGACTACTGCTTGATGACCCAAACCTTGATTTCCGGCTTCACATCCGCGTGCAGGCGAATGGCAACGCGGTAGACGCCGAGCGCCTTGATCGGCTCGACGAGTTCGATCTGGCGGCGTTCAAGCTTGAAGCCCTGAAGTTCGAGCTGGTGCGCGATGTCGGCGGCGGTTACCGATCCGAACAGCTTGCCCTCTTCGCCCACACGCGCTGCAAACGTCACCGAGACGTCGGCGAACTTGGCGGCGACTACTTCGGCCGCGGCCACGCGCTCGGCTTCGGCCGCAACGAGACGCGCGCGCTCCTGCCCGATGCGCTTGAGGTTGCCCGGCGTGGCCTGATACGCCAAGCCACGCGGCAGCAGGAAGTTACGGGCGTAGCCCGGCGAGACGGTCACGACATCGCCTGGGTGTCCAAGCTTGTCGATGGCATTACGAAGAATGACTTCCATGGTAACTCCGGGCCGACGCGAGTCGACCAGTCAAGGGCGCGGATCCGGACGCAACGGACGCGCCGTGCGACGAAAATCACGCCAGGTGTCACCCAGTCCGAGGCCAAGCGCCAGAACGGCGACGGTCGCGAGGACCTGGACGGGACCGAGCAGCGGAATACAGACCAACACGAGCAACAGCGGCACAACTGCCCATCGGTCGGGGATCCACCAGAGCAGCACCCCCAGACCACGCAGCGCATGCAGCGCGCCAAACACCAGCAGCAGGTTGACGCCAACTGTCCACCAACCCTCGAGCGAGGGCAGCAGCACCATCGTCGCGCCAACCACCAAACCCCAGACCAACTGATCGTTGAAGCGAAACTTCGTCAGGCTCGCCAGCGGCGGTCCCAGACGAAATCTCGTAAGACGATGCCATGCAGCCCAGGCAAGCGCCAACGCTGCGATCGTTTCCAACACCAGCAATGCTGGCACCACAGCGACCGGCGGCGATGCCTCTGCCAACTGCTGCACCACACGATTGCCTGTCTGCGCCACCGCAGGCACTCGCGCGCCCAGCGCTAGCCATGCCGGATCAGAGACCCGTCCCCGCCACACGGCCAGTGCACGATCCCGGCGACTCGCCAGCTGCTGCGTGAAAGCCGCCTCGACCGCGCGGGGTCCGGAACCAGACGAACGAGCACTGACCGACAATACCACGACGAGCAGCAGCGCCGCACCGGAAATCGAAAGCAACGCACGACTCAACAACGGTCGCGACGACGACACCATGCAGATCCAGCCAAACACCGCACTCACCAGCAGCGACCAGCCGAACTCGAACGGCATCAGGCCCGTTGGCGAGGGAGGCCATCGCCAGACCCAGAGGCCCAGCGCAACCGCCACCAGTGCTGCGGGCAGCAACCGACCACCGCGGGTCCAACTGGCAACGGCGCAGGCCCCGAGTGCAGACAATACGAGCACGCCGAACGAGCCGATCGGCAACAGCCACTGAATCGTGAGACCCAGCAAGGCGAGCGACGGCGGCCATGAGGACACAAAGGTGACCGCCACAGCTCCAGCCAGCGCGAGGACCAGCCATCGCCACCCGCGCTCGCGTGGGGCGGTGACGAGCAGCGTGCCCTCGGCCGGCGTGGTCACATCAACCCTGCTGCCCCTTCACATAGGGAAGCAGCGCGAGGAACCGAGCCTTCTTAACTGCCTTTGAGAGCTGACGCTGGTGACGCGCGTCGACGCCGCTCAGCCGGCTTGGCAAGATCTTGCCGTAGTCCGTGATGAAGCGGGCGAGCAGGCGATCGTCCTTGTAGTCCACAAACCGAATGCCGGCCTCCGTAATGGGGCAGGGCTTCTTGGGGCGGCGCATTATTCGTCATCCTCGTCGTCGTCGTCATCATGAGCGGCGCGGGCGGCCATCTCTTCTTCGCTCAACTCGGGCGCGCCGAGCACGTGCTCGACCAGCGACACCATGTACCGCAAGATACTGTCGTCGAGCTTGAGCGACCGCTCGAACTCGGGCAATGTCGCCGGCGCGGCCTGCACCTTGGAGATCGCGTAGTAGCCCGCCTCATGCCGTCCTATCTTGTAGGCAAGCTGGCGACGGCCCCAATGCTCTATTTCAGCCGGATCTGTCAGTTCGAGCAGCGCCTGGTGCTTCTCGAGCTTCTCGGCGATTGCGGCGTCTTCGAGCGCCGAATCGATGATGTAGACGATCTCGTATGGACGCGTGGGTGCCATACGCATCTTGTGTGTTGCCACTCGGCAGTTCTCCCTGTGGTCGTGACCGTAAAGGTCGGGTGGCCCCCCGGGGCTGCCGGATTCCGGGAGGAGGGTACCTCAGCGTCATGCTGCTGGTAACCAATAGCCCCCCAAGTTAGACCGAAATGGTCGGCGGGGCAAGGCTCGGGCAGGTGGGCGGTCCGGCGCGCAAATTGATCGCATGTGTGGTCGCTACGGACTCTCGTCCCCATCTCGCCTGGTCGAACTGCCGCTCGACGCGACCCTGCTCGCCGACGCAAGTGCCGCCGATCCGAGGTGGAACATCACGCCTTCGCAGTCGCTGCACGCCGTGCTCGCGGATGAGCGGGGCGCCCGCGCATCACGAGTCAAATGGGGATTGGTGCCCTTCTGGGCGAAGGACCCCACCATCGGAACGCGCTTGGCCAACGCGCGCGGCGAATCGGTGCGCGCGAAGCCGTCGTTCCGGACGCCATTTGCGTCGCGTCGCGGACTGGTCTTGGCCGATCTGTTCTACGAGTGGCAAAAACGCGACGACAGTACCGGCAAGCAACCGTGGTGCGTGCGAATGCACGACGACGCGCCGTTTGCATTCGCCGCCCTGTGGGACGTGTGGCGCGACAAGGAAGCGGCGGACGCAGGCACGGAGCTGGTCACGTGCACACTCATCACAACGTCGGCGAATGCGCTCATGCGCGAAATCCACGAACGCATGCCGGTGATCATACCGCGCGAGCGATACTCGACGTGGCTCGATATCTCGTCACCGCTCGACGAGGTGGAGTCACTGCTGGTGCCACATGATGCAAGCGCCATGCGCGCGTACCCGGTCAGCACATGGGTGAACAGCCCGGCGCACGATGATGCGAACTGCGCCGAGCCGGACCCGCTTTACTGCCGACCGACTGACGACGCGCTGCCGACGCGACCGGGCGGCAGCTTGTAGTTCTCGAGGTACAGATTGATGGAACCGATCTTGAGATCGGTCTTCATCTGCACCATGAAGCGGTATTCGTCGTCGGAGATCCACACCTCTGCCTTGCCTTCTTCTGAAAAGAGACCGCGCGACTGAAACGTGGGTCGCAGCACGACGGTCTTGAACTCGCCGGCCGGCACCTTGATCGTTTCACGACGCACCACCTGAATGCGCACCGGGTTGGACGCCGGATTGAAGTAGCGCGGCACTTCATACGTCTTTCCCACTTCAAGCGGAATCGTGCGTACGAAGTACAGGAACGAGCCATCATCCAGCGGCAGGTTCACACTCGGCTGTTCGTCCTTGTCACCCTCACGAAACACTGCGCGCTCCGGATACACCTCGTAGAGCCGCGTGCGCTTGTAGCCACCTTCGGAGATGCGCTGGTGAAAGCGGCGCGA
Organism: Gemmatimonadaceae bacterium; assembly: GCA_041747275.1. Taxonomy (GTDB): domain Bacteria; phylum Gemmatimonadota; class Gemmatimonadetes; order Gemmatimonadales; family Gemmatimonadaceae; genus JAABRT01. The sequence goes on from JBGTFN010000061.1 coordinate 8,825, forward strand.
GCTGAGGTTGAACACGTCGAACCAGCTCTCCATGCTGTCGTCGACTCGAAAGAACGGGATGCCGCCCTTGATCGTGAACACGGTATGCCACGAAGGACGTCCGCGTACATCGACGATCTCCTTCACTTCCATCACGCCGGTACCAACCGACTTCCAGGAGAACCTCACGTCGTACTGCAGTCGCTCGCCCACGGTAAACGGCACTTCGGCCATTCCCGGAATCAACGACGGGTAGGGTGAGCGAAGCTGCGATTGCGGCAGCGATTCCGCGCGCGGCCCCGCACTGCTGCCTTGTGCCGCAACACTTCCGGGCAGCACTGCCAGCATGCTTGCAATCAGGGTCGCGCCGACAAGCTGACGCATACCGAGTGTTGCAGGAGCAGTGATTGGACGCACAGATGTCGAGTTCATGAGAGGCACGGCACGGTTTGTCGAAGTCTGGGATGCGCTGAGGCGACGCGGTGGGTCCACGAGGCGCAACCCGATGGTTCTACCCTCGCTGCGTCAAAGGGTGCCGATACCCGACGCTCGACAGATTACGTCGAGATGGACTCGCAAGCCGTCGATTCAGACGTTGAAGCGAAAAAGCAGCACGTCACCGTCGCGCACCAGATACTCCTTGCCTTCGCTTCGGACCACGCCCTTTTCCTTCGCGCCCTTCCATCCGCCATGTGCGACGAACTCGTCGTAGCCCACTGTTTCGGCACGGATGAACCCACGTTCGAAATCGGTGTGGATGACACCCGCTGCGGCCGGCGCGGAATCACCGCGGTGGATCGTCCACGCACGTACTTCCTGCTCACCGGCGGTGAAGTACGTCTGCAAGCCAAGCAACTGATAACCCGCCAGAATGAGCCGATCGAGTCCCGCACTGTCGATACCAAGTGACGCGAGAAACTCGGCGCGCTCTTCCAGCGGCAGCTCCGCAAGTTCCGATTCGATCTTCGCCGAGAACGGAACGATTTCCGCATGCTCATTGCCGGCCGCGACCGCTTCGCGAAGCTTGCGCAGCAATGGTCCTTCGTCGCCCGCCAACTCGGCATCCGTGACGTTCGCGGCGTACAGCACGGGCTTTGCGGTGAGCAGCTGCAAGCCTTCGAGCTGCTTGAGGTCATCGGCCGACAGGCCAGCGCGCCAAAGCGGAGTGCCGGCACTCAACGCGGTGTTCGCACGCTCCAGCGACGGCAGCTCGGCGACCGCCTCCTTGTCGTTCGCGCGCGCTGCACGCTTGGTCTTGTCGAGCTTCTTCTCCACCTGCGCCAGATCGGAAAGCGCAAGTTCGAGCTCGATGATTTCCTTGTCGCGCGCGGGATCGGGATCACCCATGACATGGGTGACATCGGGATCTTCGAAGCAACGGATGACATGCACGATGGCATCGGTTTCGCGGATGTTCTGCAGGAACTTGTTGCCGAGCCCTTCACCCTGCGCGGCACCCTTGACGAGACCGGCAATGTCGACGAACTGCACCGCCGCGGGTACGGTGCGTTTGGGCTGCACAATGCGCGCAAGTCCGTCAAGGCGCCCATCGGGGACTTCGACCATGCCGACGTTCGGGTCGACGGTGCAGAAGGGATAGTTCGCCGCTTCGGCCTTGGCGGCAGTGAGCGCGTTGAAGAGCGTGGACTTCCCGACATTCGGGAGTCCGACGATACCGAGTTTGAGCATGACGACGGGGGGTGCCAGTGAGCGTCGGTGAGGTACCGACAATCCCACAATCTAATCGGCTGCGGAGCAGCCAAACGGCTGGTGCGCTTGCGGAGATCGACCGGTTCGGCTCCTGGGCCACACCCGGTCAGGCCCGGTCAGTGGATTTCGGACCAGGCGTGGGTGCGTTCGGCGGTTTGGCGGTTTGGCTGCTGCCGGTTGGGCGCGGGCCGAAACGGCGGGAGCCGAACTGCCAAACCTGTGGCTCTGGCCAGACGGGGTTTGGCCGAACGGGGGGCCGTTCGAACGATTGTGCGGGGGAAAGATTGGTGATGGACGCAGCGATGATATGTGCGAGAATGCGCTATGCGAGATTTTCGGCGACTGGTCGTATGGCAACGCGCGCATGCGCTCACACTCGTTGTGTATCGCACTAGCGCCCGCATTCGGCCGCGTGACTTCCCGGGTTTGGGATCGCAGCTGCGTCGTGCGGTGTCGTCGATACCCACCACCCTCGCCGAGGGGAGCGGTCACTCCTCACGCCGGGAGTTTGCACGCTTCGTGCAGATGGCGCTCGCGTCAGCGGCAGAAGCTGAATACCACCTGCAACTCGCTCACGATCTGGGCGCGATCACACCGGATCTGTCGCAGCGACTGCTGCGCGATATCTCCGAACTGCGACGGCAACTCGCCGCGCTGCTCGGGCGCGCGCGCGACGAACTCGAACAGGTTGGCGAAACACGTCAGCCGTAACCCCCCGCACAAACTCCCCCCGTTCGGCCAAGCCCCGTCAGGCCCAGTCAACAGATCTCGGACGGCGCGCAGGCACGTTCGGCGGTTTGGCTCCCGCCGATTCGGCGCTGCGTACGGCCACTGCGCCGAGCAGGCAGAAGCCAAACCGCCGAACCGCAGCACAGAGTTCGAGGAGATATGGATGGGCCAGACCGGGTGAGGCCTGACCGCCGAACAAAAACCCCCGCTGGATGAATCCAGCGGGGGTTCGACCGTACCAGAACTCAGCGCGGTCCTATGCGAGGAACCACGGTGCAAGGACGAGGCTCACCACGCTCATGAGCTTGATGAGGATATTCATCGCCGGGCCGCTCGTGTCCTTGAACGGATCGCCGACCGTGTCACCGACGACGGCCGCCTTGTGCGGATCACTGCCCTTGCCGCCGGCCAGTCCACCTTCGATGGCCTTCTTGGCATTGTCCCAGGCGCCTCCGGCATTGGCCATGAACAGCGCCATCATCACACCGGTCACCGTCGCGCCGGCGAGCACCCCGCCTAGCGCGGTGACCCCGACGAACTTGCCGACAATCACCGGCACCAGGATGGCCACTACTCCGGGCAGCACCATCTCACGCAGCGCGGCCTTGGTCGAGATTTCCACGCAGCGCGCCGAATCCGGCTTGACGCCAGGCTTGCCCTCGAGCAGGCCCGGGATCTCACGGAACTGACGGCGCACTTCTTCCACCATGCCCTGCGCCGCGCGGCCGACAGCCGTCATCGTCTGTGCACCGACGAAGAACGGCATCACGCCGCCGATGAACAATCCGATCACCACCATCGGATCGATCAGATTGAGCGACTGGAGACCGACCGCCGCCGCGTAGGCGGAAAACAGCGCGAGTGCGGTAAGCGCCGCCGAGCCGATCGCGAAACCCTTGCCGATCGCCGCGGTCGTATTGCCCAGTGCATCGAGACCGTCGGTGATCTTGCGGACTTCCGGTCCAAGGTGACTCATCTCCGCGATGCCGCCCGCGTTGTCCGAAATCGGGCCGTAGGCATCGACCGACATGGTGACGCCGACCGTCGCCAGCATGCCCACCGACGCGATTGCGATGCCGTACAGTCCAGCAACGGAGAAGGCGACGAAGATCGCGCCGCAGATCAGCAGCACCGGAACGATGCAGCTTTCCATGCCGATCGCGAGGCCCGCGATGATATTCGTAGCCGGGCCGGTCTTCGACGACTCGACGATGCGACGGACCGGGGCCATCGCGGTGTAGTACTCGGTAACCAGGCCGATCGCGATGCCGGACACGCTGCCGGCCAGCACTGCCCAGAACGGTCCGAGGGCGGGCAGCAACGTGCCGTCGGCGCGCGTCATGTCGAGCGGGAACTGCTGCGTGATGAAGAACGCAAGGGCCAGGAAGAGACCTGCTGCGATAAATGTCACAAGACGCAGCGCGTTGGCCGGATCACCCTTTGCGAGTACTCGCATGGTCAGGATGCCGATGAGCGATGCCACCAGGCCGGCGACGGTATAGCCGATCGGCAGCAGCATGGCCGTGAGACGCGTTCCGTCCGGCACCAGCATCGACGTCGCGGCGAGCGCGATCGTGGCGATGATGCCGCCCACGTAGCTCTCGAAGATGTCCGCGCCAAGTCCTGCAACGTCACCCACGTTGTCGCCCACATTGTCGGCGATCGTGGCAGGATTGCGTGGATCATCCTCCGGAATGCCCGCTTCGACCTTGCCCACGAGGTCAGCGCCGACGTCTGCCGCCTTGGTGTAGATGCCGCCGCCGACACGCGCAAACAGCGCGATGGAGGACGCACCCATGGCAAAACCGGAAATGATCTCGGAGAAGAGCTTGGCGTTGCCCGTCATCTCATCGGGCGCAACGAACATGATGATCACCGCGATGCCCGCGAGTCCGAGCGACGCAACGGCAAGGCCCATGATCGATCCTCCGCCGAAGGCGACGTTGAGCGCTGCGGCCTGACCCGATGCGCGCGCGGCCTCGGCGGTGCGCACGTTGGCGGCC
>JBGTFN010000062.1:0-8550 GCA_041747275.1 Gemmatimonadaceae bacterium
GTGGCCCCGCATCGCGCCGCCCCGTCCCTCGGTCGCGCGGCCGGGGCACTCAACCTCGCCCCCCGGGCATTCGGAGCGCCACGGGCAGCTGACCGGGAACGAACGACGCGCACTGAGGGACCCCGTGACTGATCCGGCGCATTGGGGTAGTGCATGATGAAGCGAACTCACGCGCGCCGCGTGACGCCCGATTCCCACTTTCCCGAAGCGTGCGGTCAGATCCAGTTTTTCCCACAGCCCCGTTGGCCCCCGACGCCCTGCGCAATCGCACGGTGATCATCACGGGTGCAAGTGACGGAGTAGGTCTGGCGCTCAGCGAACGTTGTGCCCTGGCCGGCGCACAGGTGGTCATGGTCGGTCGGAACGAAGCGAAGACGCGTCACGCTGCATCGGTCGTGATGAATCGCACGGGATCGCGAAGCGTGGACTTTCACATCGCCGACCTGCTCTACCTCGACGAGCAGCGCGCGCTCGGGGAGCGACTGCGCGAGCGCTATCCATCTGTGTTTGCGCTTGTGAACAACGCGGGCGCACTGTTTCTCGAGCGCAAGGAAACCCGCGACGGCATCGAGCGGACCATTGCGCTCAACCATGTCGCCTACGTGACGCTGGCGCTCCGGCTGCTGCCGGCCTTGCTCGCGGGCCATCTCGGTGACGAACCGGCCAGACTGATCAACATGGCCTCACGCGCGCACGTGCGGTCGCGACTTGATCTTCACGACCTGAACAGCTCGCACCGCTATTCGGGTTGGCTTGCCTATGGTCGCTCCAAGCTCGCCAATATTCTCTTCACCCGGGCACTCGCGCAGCGCGTTGACGCGCGACGCCTCGTCGTACACGCGGTGCATCCGGGCCTTGTGGCGACGCGCTTTGCCGCGAACAATGGACGCATGGGACGCCTCCAGCGGCGGGTGATGGACGCCTTCTCGATATCGCCAATGGCGGGATCGGACACTGCAGCGTGGCTGTTGACCAGCTCCGAAGGCGCAACGACGTCGGGTGCGTATTGGGTGCGCCGTCAGCGCGAGACACCGTCGCGTGCCGCACAGGATGACCACACCGCAACGGCGTTGTGGGACGCGACCATTTCGCTCGCTGGGCTTTCTGATGCGGTGCCGCTGTGCAGCCCCAGCGCGGGCACCGTCGCCGTCGCGCGCGATTGATGGACGCGCGAAACGGACGATGGACGGAGCGCGCGCGCATCGCGGCGCGATCGGTTCGCATCGCCTGGCACGTGATGCCACTGCTCATCTCATTCCGTCGGGACCTGAAGCGATGGGTGTGGTGGGGGACGCCGCTTGCTCGAACGGCTGCGTTCCACGGCACGCGTGCGCGGAATCTGGTGCGCAGTGTCGGCACGCTTGGCCCTGCCTTCGTCAAGCTCGCACAAATCTTTGCGTCGCGCGCCGATCTCGTCGCCGAGCCCTATCTCTCCGAACTCGCCACGCTTACTGACCGCGTGCCGCCGGTGCCATGGCCGGCCATTCGCCGGGCGCTCGTGGAAGCGTACGATGCGCCCCCCGAAGCGGTGTTTGCCTCCATCGACAGCGAGCCGCTGGCTGCGGGGTCCCTGGGACAGGTGCATCGGGCGCGGGTCTACGGTCGCGACGTGGTGGTGAAGGTGTTGCGACCGGGCGTCGAAGCTGTGGTTCGACGGGACAGCGCGATCGCCGCGTGGCTCGCCGATTGGGTATACGACAGGTTTCCGCATCACCACGTGAACGGTGTGCGCGTCGTGCTCGCGGAGTTCCGGAAGCGCGTTGAGGAAGAGATGGATTTCCGGCTCGAGGCGATGCAGTGTGCGCGAATGCGCACGCGGTTCCTCGATGACACGCGCATCCGCATCCCGCTCGTTGAGGAGGAGTTCACAAGGCAACGCGCGCTGGTGCTCGAGTATCTCGAGGGCACGCGCGTCGACGCACTCGAGGCGCGCGTGGCGTCAGGCGATGTGAATCCGACGCGACTCGCGGAAGCGCTCATCGAAACGTATGCGCGCATGATGCTGCGCGACGGGGTGTTTCACGCGGACCCGCATCCGGGCAACCTGCTCGTCGCGAGCGACGGCGCGATCATCCTGCTCGACTTCGGCATGGTCATCGACGTCGACACGGAAACGCGCCGCGCGCTCTTCGACACGGTGTTGGCGGCCATTCGCCGCGATGTGCCCGCCACCGTACAGGGCTTCTACACGCTGGGACTCGTCACGCCGGGCACGCCCGTCGAGACGATGCATGCGCTTGTGCACACGCTGCTGGAGATCGCATACGGCGAAGGCACGACTGCAGAACGCGCACAGGTGCTTGCCGATCGCGTCATGCGTGAACTGTTCGACTGGCCGATCGTGTTACCCGGTGAGCTGGTCTACTTCGCTCGCACTGCGGCACTCATCGAAGGCGTGGGCGCAAAGTACGACCCCGCGTTCAACAGCATTCGCGTGGCATCGCCAGTGGTGCTTCGCATGCGGCGCGAAATCCTGGGGACACTCTTCGCGGGCAGGCCCGGCGAAGAGCAGATGGTCTCGGTCGCTCGCGGTCTTGGTGCGCTGGCAGGAACAGCGGTAAGCTGGCTGCGAACGCGCGGTCAGCCGCGCGTGTCGGCGATCGTGGACGCAGTCAAGGCGAACCTCAGAACACCCACTCCTTGAACAAGTCGAATCCGACCTGCATGCGACGCGCGGCCCCCACGCCGAGCTGAGCGCCGCACGGACTGGGACCGGGATCGACACCCACCTGCGCCGTGTGTCCGGGCGCGATACGATACTCCACCGCCACACCGTACCAAAGGTTGAGAGAGCGTCCAGCAGTCGCCGTGGTGGCGCTGCGACAGACTCCCGTGTCGAGGCGCAGGTAGGTGCTCGAGCCGATCTGCTTGCCGGCGGTCACGCTGAGATTGTCGAGGAATGACAGCGCCTCGAGCTGTGACCCTGTCTGTCCGCCAGCGGAGCTCACCTGTACCGTGTTGAACACGGGCAGCAGCCGCTGCAAGGTGCCTTCCACCGCACCGCTGAGCGTCGGCAGCAATACACCGGTCACCGCCGCCACCGTCTGCTGCCGCTGGCCGTCCAGCGCGAAGGTCGGCGCACCGAACACCAGCAGCGAAATGAACTCCGATTCCGGCGCCTGCGAGTAAGCGTCGTCCTGCGTGCTCAGCGAGAGCACCGGATTCTCGAGCGTTCCACGAATCGCCACATCGATTTCGACGTCCCGCCCGTCGACTCCGCGCACCACATGGCGGGCATTGATGTTCAACACTGGATTGAGCCCGTCCTGTGGGAAAAAGCGCACCGTTCCGCTTCCGACTTCAAACGGACGGTTCACCACACCGAGGTCCAGTCGATACACACCGCGCTGAACCTCCAGCGTACCGTCGAGTGACAGCTGCTGTCCCACCGATTCGAGCACCGTGATCTCACCGTCGAGCTTGACAGCCGCTTCCGTGGTGCGCACCCACACATCGTCTCCAAGGCGCACGCGTACATCACGCGCCTCGAGGTATTCGCCGAGCGACGTGAACTGATCAGCGGCCGTGATCACCGTCGGCAGCTCGTCCGGTGCGAGCAGCGCCCGCGCTTCCGCCGTCGTCAGATCGAGCACAGTGCGCGCCTCGGTGAGGTCGAGCACCAAGTTGGCGCGCGGAACGAACACGTCGGCCGAAATCGTCGGCCGCGGCAAACGTCCACCCAGTTGAAATGTGCCCGAGAGATCGAGGTCGGTGCCGTCACGTTGCCGCGCCAGCTGCACGTTGTTCATCGTGCCCTGCAACGTAACCGCAGGATTTTCCCGCAGCGGTCGACGGATCGTCGCCGTCAGCGACAGCGTGTCGCTTGCGCGCGGTCCACTGCGAAAGCGGAATCGTGCTACATGCAGCGAGTCGCCGCCGGCGACGACGTCGAGGCGCGCGTCAGCGGGTCTGATGCCGAGAATCTCGCTGAACAACGTACCGTTGCTCAGACGCAGGCCACCTTCGATGGTCGGCTGATCGAACGTGCCGCCGAGATCGATGCGGCCATTCAGCACGCCGTCGAGGTCTCGCACGTCAGCGATGCGCAGCGGCAAGTCGCGCAAGCGCAGCGAATCCGCCACGATCACGCCCTCGAGCGCCTCGGTGTAGATGCGATCGCCAACCACGGATTGCAGGCGCAAGTCAGCCGGAAGCCGAATCGAGCCGCGCAAAGACTTGCCGACCGTGTCCCCGATGGACACACTGGCCTCGAGTTGCTGCGCGTCGTACTCCGCGTTGATCCGCACGCCGCTCATCGCGATCGCCGCCGTGCCAAGGGAATCCGCCGTGAAGGCGGCCACCAACTGCGGATCGCGGCGAACGCCCGACAACATCGCCGATCCGGAGACGATGCCCGGTAGCTGTCCGGTGCCGAGTGCGAATGCGGCGAGCTCACCGGCCGGAAAGCGATCAAGGCGCAAATAGGCACTGATCGGCGACTCCAGCGGGACCTGCGCACCGAGCGCCATGCTTCCGCCTTGATTCGATCGCAGCGTGAACGAATCGATGGAGAAGCCGTCCGGCCGATCGCGAAGCACCAGCGGCACCTCGTTCGTCCACACGACATCCCGATAGCTAAAGCGCACGGAATCGCTCTGCACCAGCAACGTGTCGCCGCCGCGCGCAAACTGTCCGCGCATGCGAAGGCGGGAGGTGTCGCGCGCCAGCAGGTCGAAGCGCAGCGACCCACCGGTGGAAGATGCGGAATCGACACCGAAGTTTGCCGTCGCAATGCGCAGCGCACCGAGGCCCTCGACAGAGTCGGCCGTCGCGGCCGCGACGAAGCGCGCTGCGCCTGGCAGGTTATCGGCGCGTGCGGATCCGAAGAGGCGGCCGAAGACGATGCTGCCCACCTGCACCTGATTGCCGGCCACGGCGACACTCGTGAGGTAGTCCTTGAACGAACCCTCGCCGTACACCGACGTATTCAGGTCGCCGAGCAGCGTATCGGCCGCGAACTCGCGCACACTGGTGGCGAGCGCCGTGTCCACTTCGGCGATCATCATGGCGAGCCGCGGCAGTTCGTCGCGCACCATTCGCAGCGAGTCCATGCGCAGCGATCCGCGGAACGACTCACGTCCTGCCGAGTCCCTCGCCAATCCGCCGTTGCCTTCGAACACCGCACCCGGCATGGTGGCCAGCAGTGAATCCACGAGCAACGCCTCGCTTCCCCACGTGCCATGCCCGAACAACGAGAACGGCGTGCGCGCCTGGGCGGCGGGTTGCGTAAGGGCGGCTGTGATATCGGCCGTATCCACCTGCGCATCCACACCACGTCCGAACAGGTTCATGGTGCCCACGATGCGCGTGGTCGGTGCCATGCCATCCACCAGCCATTCTCGCGCGTTCAGCGAGTCGGCGGTGAGCGCGAAATCGGCCCGCCAGCTGGTCGATGTATCGCGCACGGTGCGCATGCCGAACCATCCTTGCGCGCTCAGCACACCGGCACCGGGTGCGACGTGCGTGACCGACGCGACGAATGGCATGCTATCGAGCGTCCCGTTGCCAGCGAACGAGCCGCGCAGCACACCGCGCGCGACGAACGCCGTGTCGTATCGCGCGAACGCAGCCAGGTCCACCGGGTCGAACTCGAGCGCGACATCGGCGCGCGTTGTCTCCCCCCCCCAGCGCACGGCCGAGCGGCCGGTGATCGCGGAAACGTGTCCCAGATTGTCCGTCCACTGCAGCGTGAGATCGCGAACGTCCGCCGATTCGAGCGACACCGACGCCAGGCGGCCGCGTCCGCTCACCGAACCGTTCACCATTTCCGGGAGGTCCGGGACCACTGTGCGTACCGTGCGCAGATCCACAAAAAGATCCGTGAATCGCAGGTCCTGCGCCGTGGGATTGACGCCGATCGCCACCACGCCGCTGGCCCGCACACGGGAACGCGCGCCCGGTGTGGTCGCATCATCGAAGGCCAGTTGCAGCGTGTCGATGCGCAGCGCATCCAGCGATCCGCCTTCGCGAGCCACGAATCGTCCGCTGATGCGTCCCTCGAGCTCGGGAGGCAACAGATCCTCGGTGAGGCGCGCCGCCAGCGCCGTGCTCAGCGGATCGAATGACAGCGCGACATCATGCAACAGGAAGTCGCGCGGTTGAACAACCATCGCCAACTCGCCTGTAACGGAAGACTGCATCGCACTCGCGTTCAGCGCCGTCAATGCGACTTCGAGATGCTCCGGGTTCTCCAGCGTGCGCAGTCGCACCTGGGCCGTGGCCCGCCCTTCCAGCGGTAGCAGCGGCCAGGTCCAGTTGATGTCCGAGAGCGCGACATCCGCCCCGTCGATGTTCACGTCGTAGCGAACCGGCCCCTCCTGCCCCCACTTGATCACGCCCGCTGCTGCGAGACGCGAGTCCGGCAGCATCACACGGCCGGCGTCGAACGTCAGGGAATCATTGTACCACACCACGTCTCCCTGTACGTCGCGCACCGTGACGGGCGGTTCCGACACATCGAGGTCGGCGCTGTCGATGACGATGCGACCGGGCGCGTCGCCGGCCGTGATGGCGTGCAGGTCGTGTCCGGCGAGGTGACGAATCGTGATGGTGCGTCGTTCGAGCAATCCGCCGTCGCGCCGAATGAGATCGGACGTGCTGTCGCGAAACGCAATCACGCTGTCTCGTTCCGCGCCCACAAAGGATTCGTGCGGCTCCCAGGGGAGCGTGACCACGATGGTGCCATGGCGCAGCACGACGTCCTCGATGAAGACATCATCGCCGACTCGCTGAGCGCGCGGCAACGACGGCGGTCGATCCGGATCGCCGAGCAGCAGCCACTGCAGGTTGAATGGCCCGGTGAAGTCTGCCGCAAGGTCCAGCCTTACGGTATCGAGCTGCATCGAAGTGATGCGCACCATGCCGCCGAACAGGGCGCGCACACCGAGTCGCGCGCGCAGCCGGCTGACTGACAGGATGGGTACTCCCGCCGAATCGACCAGTTGCACATTGCGCGCATCGAGTGACCGCGGGTTCGTGGATCGCAGCTCACCGATGACAAGGCGTCCACGTCCGTCGAACGCGTCGTTTGCTGCCGTCACGATCGTGTCCACGATGCGATTGCGACCACTTTCGAACTGCGTGAGCCACAATAGCACCCCGGCCAGGATGAGCGTGGAGGCGATTGCAAAGCCAAGCAATCCATAGGCGGTGCGTCGGCGGCGGCTCACCATGTCAGAACGCCTGCCCGAGGCTGAAATGGAATACCAGGCGGGACAGCGCAGTGCGCGCGGAGCGTGGCGAGAAGGTGCGCGGACACGCGAAACCGCCTGCGTCGAGCTGCTGCTCGAACGTGAGTGACTGTCCGGGGCTCACACAGATCACATATGGCACCAACGCACCGTCTCGCGGCGACTGCACGTTGTCGAAAAGGAACGCCTTGCCCGATTCGGCTCGTCGCGGGTTGTATCCGATGTCGACGCGGAACGGGCCGAGCGGCGTATCGAGGCGAACACCCACGCCGGGCGTCACGCGTACCTCCTGCACCGAGAATGAGTTGACGCCGGTGGCCCACACCGTCCCCGCGTCAACAAAGAACGCGTACTGCAGATCCTGCGTCGGCCAGCCAAACCGCCGACGGTACTCGAGATTCCCCACCATCGACCCGGTGCCTCCCTCAGGAGAAGGCGCGCGCACTGCAGCATCCGGACGCACCACGAGCTGATAGCTGCCCGCGAACGGAACAGAGTCCACGTTCGCCCGATCCACGCGGTAGACGACGGGACCCAACAGGTTCTGCTGATATCCGCGCACCGTGTTCTGTCCACCGGAGAAAAGACGCTCCTGCAACGGAAGGAACGGCACACCGCTGACTCTGAATGCATTCGGCGCATACACCTGCGCCCATTGCACACGAGCGGCAAGCGTTCCGTTGGCGATGCGCGTAAAGCCCGTCGCTTCGAGCGCGGGACGATAGAATCCGTAGGGCGCGAAGCTGTCCGACCGCTGTGCGAGGCCGAGAAACTCGATCGAGCCGATGCGCGCGTCGGCGCGCAGCCGGCCGCCATAGCGCGGGTCAACTCCGCGGGAGGCCCGATCATGCACGACGGTGAAGTTGAGCGCGCGCGTGGCATTGCCCTGTCGCGCCAGCGCGAAATCCGCGGGCTGGCACAGCGAGAAGCGCACGCACGCCAGTACTGCATCAGTTGTTGTGCGACCGCTTTCGTACTCCGCGGAGGTGCTTACCAACGTGCGGGGCGTCAGTTCCTTGCTGACGCCAAGGCTCACACCGATGTCGGTCTCGCGCTGGAACGCGTTGTATTCGCCGCGGCGCTCGCTGTACACGTTGAGCGTCGGCGCGAGCGGATAGCCGAACAACGTCGAGTTCGTGAACGAGACACCCAGGTAGTAGTTGAGCTCCTGGCTGAATGGATCGTCGCGCAGAAACTGTGGGCACAGACCCGGTATCTGATCCACGGGTGCGCCAATGCCCAGTCGAGACGCGCGCGCCGTCAGCTCGACACGCCGTCCCGGGCCGAGAAAACCGCGATCGGTGATGCGCCCCTGCACGCGTCCGCATTCAAGCGTGCCCCAGCCGGCGCCGACGCGCGC
>JBGTFN010000063.1:0-2087 GCA_041747275.1 Gemmatimonadaceae bacterium
CGACGATGTGTTCTACCTCCTCATGCCGGATCGCTTCGCCAATGCCGACACGACCAACGACAATCCGACACGCTCGCCGGGTATGCTCGATCGCACCAAGGGTCGCTACTACCACGGCGGCGACATCGCCGGCATCCGACAGCGTCTCGGCTACTTGCGCGAACTCGGCATCACCGCACTCTGGCTCAATCCGCTGTACGACAACGTCGACCATCTCAACGAACGCGAAACTTACGACAACCAGGCCATCACCGACTACCATGGCTACGGGGCCGTCGACTTCTATGGCGTCGAGGAACACCTCGGTACACTCGATGAAGTGCGATCGATGGTAGACGAAGCGCAGGCGATGGGCATCAAGGTGGTGTTCGACATGGTGGCCAATCACTCCGGGCCATACCACCCATGGGTGAAGAATCCACCAACGCCGACGTGGTACAACGGCAGCGAGGCCCAACACCTGTCCAACACATGGCAGACGTGGACACTCGCCGATCCCTACGCGACTCCGGTCACGCAACGGGCCACGCTGGAGGGATGGTTCGGCGGGTTTCTTCCCGATCTCAATCAGAACGACCCTGAAGTTGCCCGCTACATCATTCAGAATACGCTGTGGTGGGTGGGCGTCACCGGCATCGATGGCATTCGGCAGGACACATGGCCATACGTGCCAAGACATTTTTGGCGTGACTGGATGGCGGCGATCAAGCGTGAACATCCAACATTGCGCGTGGTGGGCGAAGTGTACGACGGGGATCCGGCGCTGGTGGCTTTCTTTCAGGGAGGACGTGCGCAATACGACGGCATCGACACGCGCGTCGACGCACTCTTCGACTTCCCGTTGTTCTATTCCGCCCGCCGCGCGTTCGCAGAAGGCGGTCAGTTGCGAGAAGTGGCCATGGCGCTGGCGCGCGACCACCTCTATCCAGATCCGTCCAACCTCATCACATTCATCGGCCTGCACGATGTCGCTCGTTTCATGAACGAACGCGGCGCGACGGCTGACGGGTTGCGTCTGGCGTTCACGTTCCTGCTGACAGGTCGAGGCATCCCGCTTGTGTACTACGGCGACGAGATCGCCATGGCGGGCGGAAACGACCCTGACAACCGTCGGGATTTTCCCGGTGGCTGGGCAAGCGACGCGCGCAACGCATTCACCGAAAGCGGCCGCACGCAGGAGCAGCAGGCAACGTGGTCACACGTCCAGCGACTCACAAAGCTGCGCGCCGAACGCGCCGACCTGCGCCGCGCGCCGATCGAGAACCTTCTCGTCGGCGAACAGCAGTGGGTGTTTCGTCGCGGACGCACACTGGTCGTGCTCAACAACGACACGACGACGGTGACGATCGCACTCCCGGAAGATCAGTGGCCGATGGGCGTCACGCCGACAGACGCGCTCGGCGCCTGTTCCGCGCCGGCACGGCGTGCGGGCGAGCTGGTGGTAACGGTGCCGGCACGCACGGGATGCGTCTTCTGAGCGAGTGACTCGACATGGGCATGCCGGCGCACACTTCGACTCACCGCACAAGATTCCTGTTTGCCGCAACGTGTTGTTGCGCGTTGAGCGCATGCGCCGCCGATCCTGTTGTTGCGCCCGAGTTGCTCGAAGCCTGCAACGCCCCCGCACACGCGACCACGCTTGAACCGGCGCTTCACGCCGACAATGAGGCCCGCGCCTACTGGCTGACCGCCTCGCGAATCGCGTGGCCCGGGGCAAATGCCAGTGGCCGGTACGCGCTGCATCGCTCCGCCCGCGGCACGCTCGATGTGCGCGCCGGTGCAGTTGTGCAAGGCAGCGACGAGCGCATCGCTTTGCATCGTGATTCAACACCACTTCCCGAAGCGGACGCACAACGCTTCCGCTTCATCGGTGAAGCTGCCACACTCGCTCTGTCGTCCGCCGACAGTGAACGAGTCGGTGAGTTGCTGCGCGACCAGTTGCTGCTCGTACAGGAATCCAGCGACGGCACGGTGATCGATGTAACGGCGCTGCAGCATCCTGGCGCGCTCGATACGCGCTTCGCTGCGGCCGCGCGTGTTCCCGATCTGGGTGCGACGGTGCGTGCCGAAGCGAGCGCGCTCGCGCT
>JBGTFN010000064.1:0-13348 GCA_041747275.1 Gemmatimonadaceae bacterium
GTGCACTTGCCCGGCGGTCGCGAGTGCCGGTGCACCTAGCGCGCGGCAGTCGTCCATGAGAGCGCTCCATCGCGCCATCACGTCTGCCACGGGCTCCGTCGACGCCAGCCCGAAGCTACCCGCCGCCCGCGTCGTGGTGAAGGCAGTGATGCCGATCGCCTTGAACTCTTCCACCTGAATGGCGCTGCCGAGCGGCCCCTCAGTCCGCACTCGTCTCCACCCGCTCGATCACGGCGCCGAGTGCTCCAAGGCGTTCGTGAATGCGCTCATAACCGCGCTCGATCTGGCCAGCGTTGTTGATGGTGCTCGTGCCCTCGGCGCAGCATGCGGCCAGCAGCATCGCCATTCCCGCGCGGATGTCGGGCGACTCGACACGCTGCGCGCGCAGCTTACTCGGACCAGCAACCAAGGCGCGGTGCGGGTCGCAGAGCACGATCCGCGCGCCCATCGCCACGAGTTTGTCCACGAAGAACAGGCGCGACTCAAACATCTTTTCATGCATGAGAATGAGTCCCTCACACTGCGTGGCCGTCACGATGGCGATCGACATGCAGTCGGCCGGAAAGGCCGGCCACGGCTGGTCTTCGAGCTTGGGCACGTGCCCCCCAAGATCGGGCTCGATCTGCAGCGACTGCTCCGCCGGAATAATCAGATTGTCGCCTTCGATTCGGCAACGGACGCCCAGTCGCTCGAAACCCATCAATGTCGAGCGAAGGTGTGCTGTGCCTGCGGCTTCGATTGTCAGCTCGGAGCGCGTCACGGCGGCCAGCCCGATGAAGGACCCAACCTCGATGTGATCCGGTCCGATGCGATGCGTCGCGCCGCCGAGGGTTGCACCGCCGTGAATCGTGACCGTGTTGGTGCCGATGCCTTCGATGCGCGCACCAAGCGCGACAAGAAAGAGACAGAGATCCTGCACGTGCGGTTCGCTGGCTGCGTTTCGCAGAATGGTCGTGCCCTTCGCAGCGACTGCCGCCATCAGTGCGTTTTCGGTCGCGGTCACGCTGGGTTCGTCGAGAAAGACATCGGCGCCCACCAGCCCTTTCGTGCGAAAGGTGAACGTCTCGCCGAGTTCGTACGACGCGCCGAGTTGTTGCAGCACGTGAAAGTGCGTATCGAGACGTCGCCGTCCGATCACGTCTCCGCCCGGAGGAGAGAGCGTGACTTCGCCGCAGCGCGCGAGCAGTGGTGCAGCCAGCAGGATCGAGCCGCGGATACGCTGGCTCAACTCCGCGTCGAGTCGTCCAGCCTGAACCTCGCGCGCGTGGATCTCCAGCACGTCTGGACCGGTCCACTCGCAGGAGGCGCCCACGCTTTGCATCAGCGTGACCAGCGTCTCGATGTCGCGAATACGTGGCACATTTTCGAGTCGGACCGGATGCTCCGTCAGCAAGGAGGCAGCGACGATCGGAAGCGCGGCATTCTTGTTGCCGGTCGGGCGAATACTGCCGCTGAGGCGATGGCCTCCCTCGACAAGAAAGCGAACGGATGACATGTGCAGTGGGCTGGAGACTTTCGGGTGCGGCGCGGCACATGGTGTGCGGCACACACGAGCACGCCAGATCGGCGCGTCGCGGTCAGCGCGTAGGATCGTGCCTCGGGACCATCAGCGTCAAGGCGTGTACTTCACTGGTACACCGGCGAGTGCTTGCTTGACCCTGCGACCGGTGCTGCGTACGATCCCAAGCATGGCTATCGAACTTGAAATCCTGCACCTGCTTCAAGTGGGTGCAATTCCCGACACGGTCGTCACGCTCGTCGTGGCGCCCGATCCGACAGCGTTCGACTACGCGGCCGGCACCTTGCAGATCCTGGTGCTGGTGGTGGGATTCTTCGCGCTCGCCACAGGCTCGTTGCTCGCGATAACGCTTCGCAGAAGCATCGTTCAGCTGCAGAGCACGGTGGATCGCCTGTCTGCCGACGTCAAGCCGCTGCTGTCGCAGGCGACGCGCCTCACCGAAGATGCGCACGATATCGTGAAGACAGTGCGACGCGAAATCGACAAGATGGCCGACGCGACGAGCGAGATCAGCGAGCGACTACGGGACGTTTCGGATGTTGCCGAGCAACGCATAGACGACGTGAACGCGTTGCTCACGGTACTTCAGGATCAGGTGCAGGACACCACCCTGTCCGCCGTCGCCGCCGTGCGAGGTTTGCGGGTGAGTGCGGCGGGCATTGGCGATGCGCTCACGGGCAACGCATCCCGATCCGTCTCTCGTCGCAATGCCGTCAGGGCAGCACGAATAAATGCGCGCCGAGAGGCGCAACCCTTCTTCGATGACGATGAGGATGAGGATTTGTTGGATGATGTAAGGGGAGATCTTGCCGATGACCTGGCCGAGGACAGCGCGGCTGACATCGTCGATGAAATGGCGGATGCACTCGAAGACTTCGTCGAAGACGACGATGACGAGCCGGACGCGGATGACACGCCTGACGATACCGACCGGCCGTACTTTGAAAAGGATGATGAGGTCCGTGACCGGGCGAGTATCGAGCCTGACGACGAAGACGTTCCCGGGCCTCGCAGCCGCAGCGGCCGCTCGCGACGCAGCCGGTGAGTCGGTTCGCCGCGTACGCGCTCGTCGCTGTCGCGGCGATCGTCTTGCTGCCATCCGACGCCTGGGCCTGGACGCCAGGCACGCACGTATTCATCGGCGACGCGGTGTTGAGACATCTGCACTTCCTTCCGCCGCGCATCGCCGAGTTGCTCGCGGCATTTCCCGCAGACTTTCTCTACGGTTCCATTGCCGCCGACACGAGCATCGCGAAGAAGTATGCGGCGGTAGGGCGTCATTGCCACTCATGGAACGTCGGCCTCGAGATTCACGACGAGTCGTCGGAAGGCGCACTACGGGCGTTCAGTCTGGGCTACCTCGCACACCTCGCCGCGGATGTCGTCGCGCACAACTTCTTCGTGCCGCGACAGCTCGCGGTAACCTCGAGCACCGCAGCGCTGGGGCACAGCTACTGGGAGAGTCGCATCGACGTGCATCTGGGCGATGCCTGGCCCAGGCGTGCCCGCGAACTGCTCTCGCTCGACCACAGTCGCGCGGACCAACTGCTTGATCGGATCCTGGCGCCCACGATCTTCGGCACGCCAACGAATCGCCGCATCTTCCGAGGAATGGTTCAGGTCACCGATACGGATTCGTGGCAGCGCATCTTCAAGTTGATTTCCGAGAACAGCCGCTGGGATTTGAGTGACGCCGAGGTTGGCCGCTATCTGACGAGATCGTTCGACTACGTCATGGACATGCTCGCGCGCTGGGATGCCAGCGAGCCGTACACGTTCGATCCGAGCGGTGACGATCCGCTTCGCAACGCGAAGAAGCTGCGCCGCCTCGCCAGAAGGCAGGGTGGGGACATTCGCGCGGCGCTCGAGGCCGATCGCGCCTTTCGCATGCCGCTCACCACGGTGGATTTTTCGGAGCGGATGAGCGCACCGCTGATGCCCTGGCCGCAGGTGCAACTGCCGGTGCGTTAGCGGTCACTAGTCGACTACACGCGGCCAGCCTCCACGAGATTCGCTCATCAGCTACTGTCACAAGCGAGCATTACACGGATTCAGACACGGGTGGGGCGACGCTGCGCGTCACGACGCTTCAGCGCGACGACGACCAGTTCGATGCGCTTCCTCGCAATCGACACTAGCTTGGAGGCATGATGAGACTATTGAGCAGGGCGTCCCGACGAACTTTCGTCGCGTTACTCGCCGGTTTACTGAGCATCTGCGCGCACGCGCCAGACGCACTCGCGCAGGAAGTGGCGCCAGTGCCCGAAAGCGGGGCCATGCTCGCCAGCGGATGGCATCCGTATGCCGGCGTCGGGCCGGCCTTTCCGCTTGGCCGGTTGGGAGACCTCACGTCGCTCGGCGTCAGCGGCCACCTCGGCGCGTGGCACATCACGCCGGAGCGATGGATACCGGGCGTGGGGGTCGAACTGATGTACGCCTCTTTCGGCCGGGAACGGGCGGAAGCGTTGCCTGCACGCTATCAGGTGAGCGGCGCTTTGGTGAAGCTCACGTCCAAAGGACGCCAGCGGGTGTTCTACGACTGGCTGGGCGCATATACGACAGGCGGAATCGGCATGTTCTATGCGGGCACTGCCGGGGACAACATGCGCACCGTGCTTGGGGCATCGGCGAGCGTGGGCGTGCTTGCCCCCGTGTACGGGCGTGAAGGTTTTGTCGAGGCACGGTTCCATCACCTGTTCAGCGGCGAAACACTCGGGCGAGGCAACGGGCTGACGTTCGCGCCTCTGGTGTTCGGCGTGCGGTTCTAGCGTCCTTGCGTTGACAACGAAGGCCTACCCTACCCTTTCTCCCAGCAACGCATTCACCTTCTTCGGGTCGGCGCTGCCCTTCGATTTTTTCATTACCGCGCCCACCAGCACACCCTGCAGCTTCTTCTCGCCTGCAAGAAAGCGGGCGGCCTCGGCCGGCAACTCCTGCAGCACTTCGTCGATCCAGCCTACGAGCGCGCTATCGTCGCTCACCTGCAGCAGGCCTTCCCGCTCGGCCAGCGTACGTGGAGCTGCGTCTTCTGTTTCGAGCATCGCGAATAGCTGCTTGGCCGCAGTGTTGGACACCGCGCCTTCGATTTCAAGACGAATCAGTTCACCGAGGCGCGCCACGCCAACAGGATGCGTTGTGACGTCCCCCCCCTGCACTTTCACCGCTGCCAGCACGACACCCAGCATCCAGTTGGCGGCACGCTTCGCATCGCCGCTCGCAGAGGCCACGGCTTCGAAGCGATCGGCCAGCGCCACCGTCGCGGTCAGCTGGTCCACATCATGCCGGCTGAGTCCGTACTGGCTCGCAAAACGCGTGCGTTTATCCGCCGGAAGCTCAGACAGTACGTCGCGCTGCTGCTCAATCCATTCGCGACCGAGTACCAGCGGCGGCAGGTCGGGCTCCGGAAAATACCGGTAGTCGTGGCTGCCCTCCTTCGCACGCGCAGGACGCACCTCACCCTTGTTGCCATCCCACAGCATGGTGCGCTGCTCGATTACACCGCCGTCCCGCAACACGCCGCACTGACGCGCAAACTCGATCTCGATGGACCGCTCGACGCCGCTGAACGAATTGAGGTTCTTGATTTCCGTGCGCGTGCCCAACTCGACCTGCCCGACTGGGCGTGCGGAAATGTTCACGTCCACACGCAGTGAACCTTCTTCCATGTTCGCGTCGCTGACGTCAGTGTACTCGAGGATCTGTTTGAGTTCGCGCAGATACGCACCCGCATCGGAGGACGAACGCAGGTCGGGTTCGCTCACGATCTCGATGAGCGGCACACCCGCCCGATTCAGGTCAATCGCCGAGAAGCCGGCAAAACGATCGTGCACACTCTTGCCTGCATCTTCCTCGACGTGCACGCGCGTGATGCCGATGATCTTCTGCGCCCCGTCAGGATGGGTGCCGATCACGACGCGTCCGCCAGTGGCAAGCGGTCGGTCGAACTGCGAAATCTGATAGCCCTTGGGCAGATCAGGATAGAAATAGTGCTTGCGCGCGAACACCGACACTTCGTGCACTGTGCATTCGAGGCCGAGCGATGCACGCGTGGCGAGCGTGATGGCTTCGCGGTTCAGCACGGGCAGCGCGCCCGGCAGGCCGAGGCACACCGCATCGGTATTCGCGTTGGGCGCGTCACCGAACGATGCACTTGCTGCCGAGAACAGCTTGGTGCGGGTCTTGAGTTGGCAGTGCACCTCGAGCCCGATCACCATCTCGTAGCCGTCCGTGACGACGCTTTTCGGCGCGCTCACGAGTGCGCCTCCGCACCCAACGCACGCTCGAGTGCGTAAGCCACTTTGAACATCGTGGCCTCGTCGAAATGCGAGGCAAGCAACTGTCCGCCAACCGGCAAACCGTCAAGCCGGCCGATGGGCTGCGACATGGCAGGCACGCCCGCGAGATTCGCGGTCGCCGTGAAGATATCACTCATGTACATCTCATACGGATCGGACCTGGAGCCGGCCACGAACGCGGTGCTTGGCGTGGTAGGAGTGAGCAAGACGTGCACGCCGCTCGCGAAAACGCTCGCGAAGTCCTTCGCGATCAATCTTCGAACCGCCATCGCGCGCTTGTAGTACGCGTCGTAATAGCCGGCGCTCAGCACGTACGTGCCGAGCAGGATGCGGCGTGTCACTTCCGGTCCGAAGCCCTGCGAGCGTGTCGCCTCGTACATGCCGCGCAGTCCGTCGCCCTCCACGCGCAAGCCGAAGCGCACGCCGTCAAATCGCGCGAGGTTCGAGCTCGCTTCAGCAGGCGCCACGATGTAGTACACCGGAATCGCCAGCGACGTGTGCGGCAACGACACGTCACGAACCTCCGCGCCGAGTGATCGCAGGTATTCGGCCGAGCGATCGAGCAGCGTGCGCATGCGTGCGTCGAGCGACTCCGGGAAATACTCGACTGGCCGTCCGATCACGACGCCGGCAAGGGGCTGCGCACTCGCATCGCTGCGCGCGGCGCGATAGTCGTCCACCGGAACGTCAATGGTGGTGCTGTCGAGATCATCAACGCCGGCGATTACCTGCAGGCCAAGTGCCGCATCGTCCACCGTCTGACCAAATACACCCACCTGATCGAGAGACGAGGCAAACGCGACAAGGCCGTGGCGCGATACACGACCGTATGTTGGCTTGACGCCGACGATGCCGCAGAATGCAGCAGGCTGCCGTACCGAGCCGCCGGTTTCCGATCCAAGCGCAATGCGCGTCACGCCAGCCGCTACCACCGCCGCCGAGCCACCCGATGAACCTCCGGGCACCCGGGCGTGGTCGATGGGATGTTTCGTCACGCCGTACGCACTGTTTTCCGTGGACGATCCCATCGCAAACTCGTCCATGTTGGTCTTCATGGGCATCACCGCGCCCGCCGCTCGCAACCGCGCGATCACCGTGGCTTCGAATGGACTCACGTACCCTTGGAGAATTTTCGAACCGCACGACGTGGGCATCGTGCGGGTGGCGATGTTGTCCTTGATCGCTATCGGAATGCCGGCCAGCGGAAGTGCATGCCCGTCGGTCGACATCGCGGCAAGCTCGGAGCGCGCGCTATCGGCGTCGCTGTAGAGCACCGCGTTCAGTCCATCGGGACCGACGTTCACCGTATGCGCGGCGGCAAGTGTCGCGTCGAGTGCGGCTTCGCGCGCAAGTTTGCCACTGGAGATGTCCGCCGCGACCTCGGCGGCCGAACACGTGAGCACGGACGTGCTGCTCATGCTTCGCCCTCGTCGTCCGCATTATCCGTCGTGCCGTGCGTCGACAGCCGCGGCACCAGCAAGAACCCCTCGCGCACGCTGGGTGCGAACTGCTCGCGTGCGCGATGCAGCTGGATGGGATTGGGCACATCGTCGCGCATGCGCATGCCATGCGTCGCATCGGGATCGAGCGAGGCACCACCGATGTCGACCTGCTGCAGCACGTCCATGTGCTCCAGAATGCCATTCAATTCGCCGACGAGCGACTGCACCTGTGCATCGGCAAGGCCGAGCCGCGCCAGTGCTGCCACATGTCGCACGTCATGTTCCGATACGGCCACGTTACTCCCATCCCCGTTCGAGTTTTGCCTGCGCGATGACGAGCGTCTTGCGACCGATCTCCTCGTCGTCGAAATCGATGCGTACCTTCGCGTCACGTCCACTGCCGGTGAACTCGGCGATCGTGCCGCTGCCAAACTTGGCGTGCCGCACTTTCTCGCCCACGCGTAGCTCGGGTGCGTCCTGCGACTCATCCTCGGGAGCGAAGCCGTCATCCTGACGTCCGCCGCTCCACGTGGACGGATCGATGCGCTTGCTGCCGGAGCGGCCCGCATCGAGTCTGCTGCGACCCTCGTATGCGTTCTGACCGAAGCCCGCGCTGCCGTACGGACCGGGTGCGGTGCGACGCAGGCCGCCCTGTCCACCGTTGCGCCAACTGCCGCCGCTGCTGCCGAAGTCGTCGCTGTCGCCGCCGAAACTCGAGCGACCGCGACCCTCCACGAGCACGCGCTTGGTTTCCGCGCGCTTGAGCATGGCCGCGGGAATCTCGCGCAGAAAACGCGACGGCACGGACGCCATGAACTCCCCGTTCCGCCGACGCTGCTCCGCGTGCGTAAGGTAGAGCGTGCGTTCCGCACGTGTCACGCCCACGTAGAACAATCGCCGCTCCTCTTCGAGCTGTGACGGATCCTCGGCGGCGCGCGCGAGTGGAAAGAGCCCGTCTTCGAGTCCGGTCACGAAAACCAGCGGGAACTCCAGTCCCTTCGCGTTGTGCATTGTCATCATCGTGACCGCATCGGCCGACGGGTCGAGCGCATCCGTGCCGGCGACCAGCGTGGCCTGCTGCAAAAAGTGATCGAGCGGGGTGAGTCCGACCTCACCGCCATCATCCGACACGACCTCGGCGGCGCCGGCAATGAGTTCTCGCACGTTCTCGATGCGCTCGAGACCTTCCTGCCCCTCGGAGCGCAAATGATCGTCGTAACGGATCGCGTCCACGAGCGCGCGCAGCAGTTCATCCACGGACGCGTCCACGGCCGCAGTGCGAAATCGCGTGATGAGCGCGACGAACTCTGTAAGGGCGGTACGTGCCGCCGGCCGTGCACCCCCGATGAAATCCACGCGTCCTGCGGCCTCGAACAGCGAGATGCGCTCGGTCTGTGCCGACTCCGCGAGCATGGCGATGGTTGCGTCACCCAGGCCCCGACGCGGCGTTGCAACCGCGCGCCGGAACGCCTCGTCGTCGGACGGGTTGGCCACCAGCTTGAGATACGCCATCAGGTCGCGGATCTCCCGGCGATCGTAGAATCGCACTGCACCAACCAGACGGTACGGAATGCTGCGCCGACGGAATGCGTCTTCGAATGCGCGACTCTGCGAGTTGGTGCGATAGAGAATCGCGCACTCGTTGCGCGCAAGGCCGCCGCGCATGGTGCGATCGACGATCGTATCCGCAACGAAATCAGCTTCGTCACGCTCATCGAGCGCACCGACGCGCATGACCGTCTCGCCAGCGGGCCGTGTGGGGCGCAGCGTCTTGCCGCGACGCTCCGTGTTGCCGACGATCACCGCGTTGGCGACATCGAGAATCTGCGGCGTGGAGCGGTAGTTTTCCTCGAGACGTACAATCGCCGCACCAGGAAAGTCCCGCTCGAAGTCGAGGATGTTTCTGATATCCGCGCCGCGCCAGCCGTAAATCGACTGATCGTCGTCGCCGACGACAAGCACATTGCGATGCGCGGCACCCACGAGCTGGATGAAGCGATACTGCGCGCGATTGGTGTCCTGATACTCGTCCACCAGGATGTAGCGAAAGCGTTGCTGCAGGTCATCGCGCAGCGGCTCGTTCTGCTCCATCGCGCGCACGGGCAGCACGAGCAGGTCGTCGAACGAGACGGCGTTTGCACGCTGCAGCGCGTCGTCGAGATCGGTGTAGATGCCGGCGACAGCTTGCGCAAACGGATCGCGCGCCAGTGTGGCATACTCACTCGATGACACCAGGGCGTTCTTCGCGTCCGAGATCGCAGCGAGCACCCCTTTGGGGGCGAACTGCTTCGGATCCACGCGACGCCGCTCCATCACGCGCTTCACGAGTGAGATCGAGTCGTCTTCGTCGTAGATCGTGAACGCAGGCGTGCGGCCGACGAGTGGTGCTATGCGTCGCAGCAGTCGCGCACCCAGGCTGTGGAACGTACCGCTCCACATGCCACTGGGCTCGTGCCCAAGCTGCCGCGAAATGCGCTCGCGCATCTCACCCGCTGCCTTGTTCGTGAACGTGACGGACAGGATCGACGACGCAGGAATGCGACGCTGCGCAATCAGGCGCACGATACGCGTGGTGAGCACGCGGGTTTTGCCCGATCCCGCACCCGCGAGCACGAGCATCGGCCCATCATCATGCAGAACCGCGTCGCGCTGCGCTGTATTCAGTCCGTCGAGAATGTGACGCAGATCCACCGCGGGTGCCGACGGTGTTTGATCGAAGAGCGAGCCGTGCCAGACAGAGGTCATCCGTTCAAGATAACGTCGAACGTCGCGCCCTGTCCGGTGTCCACGAGACACAACTTGCCGCCGTGATTTTCCTCCACGATACGCTTGGCGAGCGAGAGACCGATGCCCCAGCCGCGCTCCTTCGTGGAGTATCCGGCCGCAAAAATCCTGGAGCGCAATGCACGCGGTACGCCGGGACCATCATCGGACACGCGCAGTCGCGCGCCTCCCTCGCCGAGCGGTTCGGCGCTGATCACCACGCTGCCACCGCGTCCACCGAGCGCATCGATGGCGTTCTTGGCCAGCACCTCAACGACCCACTCGAGCAGTACCGCGTCACCATGAATCACCAGTGGCTCATCCGGACGCTGATGCGCGACCGTGACCTTCCGCGCGAGCCGAGGCACGCGTGCCGCGAAGTACGTGGCCATGTGTTCCACGAGCGCGCCAAGGTCCACGTCATCGTTGCGCGGCGGGCGTCCAATGCGCTCGAAGCGATGCGCGACACGATCGAGACGTCCCATATCCTGCTTCATCTGTGCGATCGCGCGCGTCATCGTGGGCGTCTGATGCTCGTCTTCCTCGAGCAGTTCAAGCCAGCCGGCGAGCGATGACAGCGGCGTGCCAAGCTGGTGCGCCGATTCCCGCGCCATTCCGGCCCAGACTTTCTCGCGTTCCGCGCGGCCACGCTCACGCAGACCCCAGAGTCCGAGCAGCAGCAGCAAGCCGAGGGAGCCGGCCTGCAGCAGGGGAATCGTGGCGAGCCCCCGCACGAGTCGATTGTCGCCGTAGTGAATGGAGCCGGCGCCTGGCGCGTCGATCGGTTGATTGATGCGATCGAGACGCGCGATGTATTCCCGCAGTTCGATGATGTCGCGCATCGTCGGCAGGTTGGCCGTATCGGCGATTGTGCCGTCGGGCGACACGAGCACCTGCGGCACACCGGACGCGCGCAGCTGCTGCACGAGTTCGATGAGCACATCACCCTGGACGCTTCCGGTGTCGGCCTGCGCAGCGTAGATGCGCGACGTCATGCGCCCTTGCAGCTGCGCCGCGCGCCGCAGTTCCACCACCACCTGCTGCGTGTAGACCACGTACCACGCGAGCAGCAGCGCGACGGCGAGCGCGATGAGGACGAACGGCGGCGCGCGACGCGGCATCTCAGCGTAGCGTATCGCGTCCCAGATACCGCCGCAGCGCAGCCGGCACCGTTATGCTGCCGTCCGCCTGCTGATGATGCTCCAGCAGCGCCGCGATGATGCGTGAGAATGCAAGTGCCGAGCCGTTGAGCGTATGCACGAACTTCGGTTTCTCGCCTGGCGCGCTGCGATAGCGGATGTTCGCGCGACGTGCCTGGAAGTCGGTGAATACCGAACACGATGAGACTTCAAGCCACTTGCCGACACCCGGAGAGAAGACTTCCAGATCGTATGTCATGGCACTCGAGAAACCCGTGTCGCCAGCGGCAAGCAAGAGCACGCGATACGGGAGCTCCAACTGCTGCAACATCTTCTCGGCGTGCGCGGTGAGCACTTCGAGTTCCTGTCGCGACTGCTCCGGCGTGGCGTAGCGCACCAACTCCACCTTGTCGAACTCGTGCACCCGCAAGAGACCGCGCGTGTCCTTGCCTGCCGAGCCCGCTTCCCGTCGGAAACAGGCACTAAACGCGACGAAGCCACGCGGCACATCCTGCGCCTCGAGGATCTCGTCACGATAGAGATTGGTGATGGGCACTTCCGCCGTGGGGATGAGAAAAAGATCGTCCTCGCTCACCGTGTACATGTCGTCTTCGAACTTGGGCAACTGCCCGGTGCCCGTCATGGTGGCACGATTGACGAGCAGGGGCACCCACAGCTCTTCGTAGCCGTGTTCGTCCACGTGCGTATCGACCATGAAGTTCATGAGTGCACGCACGAGTCGCGCACCAAGTCCGCGATACACGATAAAGCCGCTGCCCGAAATCTTCGCGCCGCGCGGCAGGTCGAACACACCCAGCTGTTCGCCAATTTCCCAGTGAGGGAGTATGCCGCTCTCGACAGCACGCGGCTCGCCCCACGCGCGCACGATCACGTTGGCCTCTTCGCCGCCCTCAGGTACTTCGTCGAGCGTGATGTTGGGCAGCTCGAGCAGGATCGTATGCACTTCGGCTTCAACGTCGGCACGTCGCGCCTCGAGCGATGCGATCTGTTCGCCGACGGCGCGGCTCTCCGCGACCAGAACGTCGGCATTTTCGCCTGCGCGGCGACGCTGGGCGACGTCCTGCGTGAGACGATTGCGGAGTGCCTGGGCCTCTTCGACGGCGCCGATGGCTTCTCGGCGCTCCCCTTCGAGCGCCTCCGCCCGGTCGAGCACCGGGGCGAGTTCTTCGAGCTTGCCGCGTCGCCGCATCGCCTCGCGGAGATGGGCCATCTGATCGCGAAGGAGACGGATATCGTGCATCTCGAACCTGGTTCAGTTGGTCGGCAACCCTTCGGTGAGGTCGCGGTAGCCGCAGTTGCGATTGAGAACAAAACGAACGGTCGCGCGCCGCGTGGACGCGTTGTAGCTCGCGATCTCCAGCTTGCCGTAGAGCGGGTCGCCGAACGCGCAGGTGCCGGCGGTGATTCGGAAGATGAACGTCTCACCGACGGACGCTGTTTGTGCCGTGTCCACCACGAAACCGCTGCTGGGTGCGCGCTCGAGCGCCGTGAAACTGGAGGTACTGCGCTGCAGTCCCACGACGGCGGAGCCGCCGGGCGGACTGAGCAGCGTATTCACCGGGTAGAGGCGAAGCTGTCCGGAGGCGTCCGCATCGAAGGCCAGTTGGAAGTTCGCCGCACCGATGAACGAAACCTCTGGCCGAACCGCGCGCAGGTTGACGAGGTCGAGTGCCGCGGGCGCAGTAGTGGCATCGGAAAACGGGGCTACGACGACACCCGTCACCACGTTGGAAATCGTTGCGGGCGATCGAAACGGGTCGTCATTTCCGCAAGCCGTCAAAGCCATGACGGCCAGCAGCGCGCAGGAAAGTCGGGTCGGGAGTTGCAGAGGAGGCCTCGAGTATTCGTACGGAACGTCAGCGACGCAGACCCGGTAGCTTACCGAGCCGGACGAGCGCGGGCAAGCGTGACGGATCGGCTCTCTTGACGCGTTACCCGCCCGGCCGCTAGCCTGAGCACACGGACACGCATCGGTTTCGCCGCGTGACCGACGTGGCACCGGACCCCGGTCTCTTCCCCACAGGAGTTTGTCCGCATGCCCACGATACACGATCTCGTCACCGCTCTCCGTCGCCGCGAAGGCGTTGACGCGGTTGTTGTGCTCGGGCGGGACGGCCTGCTGATCGATGGTGCCGTGGAATCCGGCCTCGATGCGGACGGACTGGCCGC
>JBGTFN010000065.1:0-2653 GCA_041747275.1 Gemmatimonadaceae bacterium
TGACACGCCGCAGCGCGCGTGCCATGGTTGCATCAGCGGTCGCCACGAGCGCTGCGGCGCACTCGTTTGCGCTGCGGTCGAGTGTCGAGGCAAGTGTGGCAATCGCATCGCTTGCAAGGGCGCGATCGATGTGAACCGTGCCGCCCCAGTCTCCCTCATCGATGTGTCCGAGCACAACGTGCGCGTCGGTGACCGTGGCCTCAGTACCACCGCGCCCATAGCATGCCGGACCCGGCATCGCGCCGGCGCTCTGTGGCCCGGCGTGCAGGGCACCGCCTGCGTCCACTCGCCCGATGCTCCCCCCCCCAGCCGCCACCGTTTCCACGAGCACACGCGGCAATCCGATCGGAATGCCGTCCACATCACCACCGCGCTCGATCAACGGTTCTCCCTGCACAATCAACCCGACATCAGCCGAGGTGCCGCCGATATCGATCGTCAGCGCGTTGCGCACACCCATGACGCGGCACCACGCCGCCGCCGCCGTCACGCCGCCTGCAGGTCCCGACAGCGCAAGTGAAGAGGCGTGTACACGCGCTTCAATCGCCGACAGCGTGCCCCCGGCCGACGTCATCACACGAGGCGCGGGCAGTCCGCGCGCCTGAACTGCGTCGGAGAGCGATCGCATGTAGCGCACCACGGCAGGGCGTGCATACGCTTCTGCCACCGTCGTGGCGGTGCGCTCATATTCGCGAATTTCCGGGAGCACTTCATGCGACGTCGCGATCGTCGCGTGCGGCATGGCCTGCTCGAGTGCCAAGCGCAACCTCTGCTCGTGCGCCGAAAATACGTGACTGTGCAACAGGGCGATGGCAAACGATTGCGCTCCGGAGTCCACGGCCGCGCTCGTGACGCGTGCGATCTCCGCATCAGTCAATGGCGTCAGCACCTCGAGTCCCTCTGGCACATCGAGTCGCGCATTGCCCTGCATCCACCGCGGTGCCACCCGCTCGTTCACGGCGATGACATCGTCGCGCAACACGAGCGGAGGTCGATGATGCATGGTGAGGTCGTACAGCGAGGCACGTTGCTGCCGGCGCAGCCACAGGAGGTCGGTGAAGCCTGCCGTCGCGAGCAGCACCACGCGTGCACCGCTGCGCTCGAGCAACAGATTGGTGACAACCGTGGTGCCATGCACGAATCGCCACACATCTTCCGCGACCAGTGCGCCCTGCTGCGGTCCACCGTCGGCTGGCTGCTCCGCTTGCGTCACTGCCAACATCACGCCAGCGGAGCGATCATCAGGCGTCGTCATCACCTTGCGCGCATGCACTTCCCCATCGGCGTGCACGAGCACGAGATCGGTGAACGTGCCGCCCACATCGACGCCGACGCTCGTCGCGCGATCAGCCATGGGCGGCAGACTCCGTCGGCTCAGACGGCCGCGGACAGCGCAGCGGTGCTCGCGGGCGCGGTGCGTGGAGGGCGCATGGAGAGCGCGAGCACGGCGACGAACGCGATGTGCACTGGCACCGTCACCACCACCACCAGCAGCGACGCCTGATGCAGCACGGTGAGCTGCAGCAGCAAGCCGAGCACCGCCAGTGCGGCGACGAGTGCGGCGACTAGGGTGAAGCGTCGTGCGGCGCGTCCCGTACCGCCTGCGAAGGGCGCCAACACCGCCGCGACGAGCAACAGCGGATGCAACTGGAACAGCGTGCCGTTGCTGCCCATATATGGTGCGTGCTTGGTGACAGTGCCGGCGAGCAGCAGCACCGTGCCGAGCAGCCCTCCAAACAGGTACCACACGGTGGCGAGCACGCGCAGTGCAATCAGCGCCGGACGACTGCCCTGTGCGCGTCCCCATCCGAGTGCGAAGAGCGCACCGCTGAGCAGTGCGCCGATTACCAAGGCGGAGAATCCGCGGAACGGTGGCTGTTCGGGAATCGGTGCGCGTGCTGCTGTGTACACAGTGGTGTCGCGCACCACGAGCGGCCTTTCGACGGCGCCGGTCTCAGTTACCTGAATAAAGCTGACGCTTGCCAGATGATCTGCGAGCCGCCCCGGCATGAACGACTCGTGCCACCGGCTGAGCGGTCGGTCGGCGTTTCGTCCGAGCGCGACGTGAATGCCGGCGTACGCGGGCCAATCACCATCGGTCACTCGCGCCGTCTCGTCGCGCCAGGTGGTAGTCTGCGCAGGGACGTCGCTCAGCGCGGACTCGAGGGTACCACCAAGCGCGCGATCGATGGCATCGCGTACACGCGTGGAGCAGTTGTCCAGATAGTAGTCGTACCGATAATACCGATTCTCGTCCAGCGCATTCCACGCCACATACTCGGCCAGCGCCGCCTTCTGTACGTCCGTAAGCGCGAGCACCTGCAGGCGCGTCGTGCGATCGTCGCGCACATACGCTTGCAGCAGCTGATCGGTAGGATACGCTGCCACCCAGTAGCTCGTCTCACCCGTCAGGAAGCGGGAAAGGAAGTTGGGCTGGTTGAAGTCGAACATGCCCCAGTTATACGCCAGGCTTTCACCCGTGGACGTATCGGTGACGACGAGCGCGTTGTGCCCGAACCGTTCCCAGATGACCTCACCGTTGCCGAACGTCAGCACCGCGACCTGCAACCGTGCACCACGCTCCGCACGCGCCGCATCGAGCGCCGCATCAACTCCCGGCGCAGGTGGCTGCGCGGCAAGGGATGACGCGGGC
>JBGTFN010000066.1:0-2093 GCA_041747275.1 Gemmatimonadaceae bacterium
AACGCCACGGCCACACACAGGCCGATGATCCACGCCACGGCCGGCGCGCTGCTGCGTTGCGGTTCGTACTCGTCCGCGATGGCGAAGGACATGGTGGGAATGCGCGTCCGCGAAGATTACCCGCGCCGCCGTGACGCGAGGGCCAACTGCACGATGTGGCCGCACAAGGCCGGAAACAAGAGACCGGCCGCGGCAGCCGCCTGCGGGATGAGACTGGTAGGCGTCATGCCCGGCAACGTGTTGAGTTCCAGACACCACAGCCCGTCCGCTTGGTCCATGCGGAAATCCACGCGGCCATATCCGTCGAGTCCACACGCTTCAAACGCCTGTCTTGCATACGCGCTCATATGCTCCACCGTTTCCGGCGACAGATCGTCGGGCACGAACTCGCGGGCCATGCCGGGCGTGTACTTGCATTCATAGTCGTACAGTTCCTTGGCGGGCACGATCTCGATGATCGGGAGCAGGCGATCGCCGAGCACGCCCACGGTGAACTCGCGCCCCGCGACGAATCGCTCCACCATCACGGCATCATCGTAGCGGTAGGCCTCTTCGATGGCGCTTTGCAGCTCTTCTCCGGAACGTACGATGCTCAAGCCAACGGTGCTGCCCTGCCGCGACGGCTTGACGACGGCCGGCCAGCCGACCCGCTCCGCCACTAGCTCCGAGTCAACTACCTCGCCACGACGTGGTGCCATCACCCAGTCCGCGGTCGGAACTCCGACGTACCGTAGCACGATCTTGGACAGATGCTTGTCCATGGCGAGCGCGCTGGCCATATGTCCACTTCCAGAATACGGAACGCCCGCCAGGTCGAGCGCCGCCTGCACCGTTCCGTCCTCTCCTTGTCCGCCATGCAGCCCGATCACCACGCATTCAGCGCTGCGGATATCGGAATGCGTGATCCACTCGGCGGAGAGTGTCCGGTGACGCATCTCCGCGAGGTCGGCGAGCGCCGGCGGGTGGCTGCCCACACCGGCGGCGAGCAGCGCGTGCTCGGTGTCTTCTGACAACGTGCCGAACGCCGGGTCGAAACAGGTCACCCGGTGACCCAGCTCCCTCAGCGCTGCCGCCATGCGAAGCCCGGAGGAAAGCGAGACATCGCGTTCGGCCGAGACACCGCCGAGCAATACCGTCAGACGCATGGAGACAGGTTGGGTCGAGGCAGAAAAAAGGGCGGAATCAGAATCGAAATGCGATGTGCAGGCCAGCCGAGCCCTGCGGAGAAACCATTGGCCGGAGCGAGAGCTCGCGCGATGCGCCGCCGACGGCGCCTGACTGCGGTCGCGCCAAAATCGAGGCACCTTGTTGCGAGCGCCGCGCGTACGACACCGCTTCGATCGCCGCGAGCGCGGTTATTCCCGCAGCGGACGCGAGCCCCAGCGTGAGGTACTTTCGCTCGGTGAGCACCTCGATGTATGGAGCGGGTACGCCGTTCGGGTCAACATAGTCGACGATGCGCTCGGTGGTCTGTCGCATAAGCGCGGCGCCGACGGCGCCCGCCACCGCGCCAAAAACGATCACCCCACGGATTGGGCGCTCAGTATACACCTGGCCGAAGCCGGGCAGGATGCCACGCGTGAGCGCGGCGCCTGGTGAAAACACCGGACGCCGCAGCACGTCGATTGCGCGCGCTGTTGCCACCCGCTCCTCCACCGTTGGCGCGGACGCGCGATAGACCTCGAGGTCGGCCAGCGCCTCGGTTCGGCGACCCACGACAGAGAGCGCAAGGCCGCGGTTGAAGTGGCCCTCCGGCGCGGCCGGTGAGAGGCGCACAACCTCGTCGAAGGCCCGCACCGCGGCTGCGTCATTTCGGTTGTCGAGGAAGTCGAGGCCGAGGTTGAAGGCGATCATCGCGTCATCAGCGCGGCGACGTGCGTCACTCGGCACAAGACTCGTAAGCCGGGTGCGCACATCCGGCGCGTCAGTTCCGGCCGGCGCGAGCGTCAGGTAGCGGCAGTATGCACCGATGGCGGGCAGCGTGTCGCCGAGCGCCTCGTGCGCGCGCGCAAGGTCGTAGGCGATGCGATCGTCTGACGGATTGAACAGTGCAGCCCGGGCGAATGCGTCGCGTGCCGCCCCCAGATCGCCCA
>JBGTFN010000067.1:0-19804 GCA_041747275.1 Gemmatimonadaceae bacterium
CGGCAGCCTGTCCTGGCGTAATGTCGGGCCGAACCGCGGCGGACGCTCCATCTCCGTCACCGGCACCGTCGCGCGCCCGCTCGAGTACTACTTCGGCGCCACTGGCGGTGGTGTCTGGAAAACGAGCGACGCCGGCTCCACCTGGAACCCGATCGGTGACGGCCAGTTCAAGACGTCCTCCGTCGGCGCCATCGCGCAGTGCGAAGCCAACCCGGACATCGTCTGGGCCGGCATGGGCGAAGTCCAGTTCCGCGGCAACGTCATTCCCGGCGACGGCGTCTACAAGTCCACCGACGCCGGCAAGACGTGGACACACTCCGGTCTCGCCTCCAAGACCGGCCAGCAGATGATCGGACGCATTCGCATCGATCCCGCCAACTGCGATCGCATCTTCGTGGCCGCGCTGGGTGACCCGTACGGACCGAACGACGAGCGTGGTGTCTATCGCACCACCAATGGCGGCACCTCGTGGGAACGCGTGCTGCACCGCAACAACAAGACGGGCGCCGTCGACCTCTTCATCGATCCGTCCGACAGCAATACGCTTTACGCCGGACTCTGGGAAGCGTACCGCAAGGAGTGGATGCTCTCCTCGGGCGGCCCGGGCTCGGGACTCTTCAAGAGCACTGACGGTGGCACCACGTGGACCGAGCTCACCCGCAACAACGGCCTGCCCAAGGGCACGTGGGGCAAGGTTGGCGTGAGCGTGAGCGGCGCCGACAGGAATCGCGTCTACGCGATCGTCGAGGCCGACTCGGGTGGTGTGTTCGTCTCCAATGATGCGGGCGCAACGTTCACGCAGGTCAGCGACAATCGCAACCTGCGTCAGCGCGCGTTCTACTACACGCGCATCGTCGCCGATCCGAAGGACAAGGAGACGGTGTACGTGCTCAACGTGCAGTTCCATCGCTCGCGTGATGGCGGCAAGACGTGGCAGACGATCAGTGTGCCACACGGCGACAACCACGATCTCTGGATCGCCAAGGACAACCCGGATCGCATGATCCAGTCCAACGACGGCGGCGCCAATGTGAGCTGGAACGGTGGTGACTCGTGGACGGGCCAGCCGTATCCGACCGCGCAAATGTACGACGTGCGCGTCACCAATCACTTCCCGTACCAGATCTGTGGCGGACAGCAGGACAACAGCACGGCCTGCGTGCCGATGGATGGTGACGGTAGCTACATGTACGCGCCGGGCGGTTGCGAAACGGGTCCGGTCACGCCGCATCCGGGCGACGTCGATCTGTTCTACGCCGCGTGTTATGGCGGTTCGATGAGCTTCATGTCTCGTGTGACCGGACAGCAGCGCGCCGTCAACGTGTGGCCCGTCAATCCGATGGGCAACTCGGCCATCGACCTCAAGGAACGATTCCAGTGGAATCACCCCATCACCGCGTCCACGCACGACACCAAGGTCGTGTATGTGGGATCGCAGCATGTCTGGCGTTCCGACAACGGCGGCGAGAGCTGGAAGCGCATCAGCGGCGACCTTACCTACGCCGATCCCGCCACACTCGGTCCCTCGGGCGGTGACATCACGCGCGACCAGACAAGCGTCGAGTACTACGGAACGGTGTGGCGCATTACCGAATCGTCGCACGCCAAGGGCGAACTGTGGGTGGGCAGTGACGATGGCAAGGTGCACTTGACGCGCAACGATGGCACATCGTGGACCGATATCACACCTATGGGTCTTCCGAAGTTCAGCCGCGTACACGAAATCGACGTGTCGCCGCACACGCCCGGCAAGGCATACGTTGCGGCCGTGCGTTATCGCTCGCAGGACGTGGCGCCGTATGTCTATCGCACGAACGACTACGGCAAGACGTGGACGAAGATCGTCAACGGCATTCCGGACGGACACTACGTTCGCACGGTTCGTGAGGATCTGAAGCGTCCCGGACTGCTGTACGCCGGCACAGAAATGGGCGTCATGCTGTCGTTCGACGATGGATTGAATTGGCAATCGCTGCAGCTGAACCTGCCCGCTGTGCAGGTCCCGGGCCTGGTGCTCAAAGACGACGATGTCATCATCGCCACGCACGGTCGCTCGTACTATGTGCTCGACAACATCACGCCGCTACGTCAGGCCAGCGCCGATGTCGCGCAGCGTGATGCGTTCCTCTTCAAACCAGCCACCACTGTACGGACGCTCTCGCGTTCAGCCGAGTCGTATTCACGTCGCAAGCAGTTCGCGCCGGAAATTGATTACCACCTTGGCAAAGCAGCAGACACCGTGAAGATCGAGATTCTCGACTCACAGAATCGCGTGATTCGCACGTACACCGGCACGCCGCCGCGCGCTGACAGCGCCAACGCACGATCAGGCGGTGCGGCCGGTGGTGGTGGACGAGGCGGCTTCGGTGGCGGCGGATCGCCGCGCGCCACGGTCGGACAGCATCGGTTCCGCTGGGACATGCGCTACCCGGGACCGCGCGATTTCCCGGGACTCATCATGTGGTCGGCGAACACCCAGGGTCCGCTGGCGCCGCCGGGCACGTACTCGGCGCGCCTGACCGCCCATTCGCAGACGTCCACCGAGTCGTTCGACATCGTGGCGGATCCTCGGCTCACGACGATCACTCAGTCCGACTTCAATGCGCAGTTCAAGCTGTCATCGCAAGTCGCTCAGCGTGTGGACGATGCGCACCGCGCGGTGCTGCAGGTGCGTGATGTGCGCGAACAGGTGGATGATCGCCTGAGCAAGAGCACCGATGCCTCGCTGCGTACCGAGGCCACGGCGTTCAAGACGAACACCGCCGCAGTGGAAGGCGAGATTTATCAGGTGCGCATGCAGGCGTCGCAGGATCCGCTCAACTATCCGATCAAGCTCAACAATCAGCTGGCGGCGCTGCGCGGCGTGATCGAGAGCTCGGATAACCGGCCGACTGCGCAGGCGCAGGAGGCGTTTACGGTGCTGGCCGGACAGCTTGATACGCAGCTGACGAAGTTACAGGAGCTGTTTGCGAAGGATCTGGCCAAGCTGAATGACAAGCTGCGCTCGCTTGGGTTGGCGCCGATTACGGTGCCGGCGCTTTCGGGGACCTCAGTAATCTTCTGATCTAACCGGCTTTCTGGCGCTAAAGGGGGTGCTGACGTCGGTCAGCGCCCCCTTTTTCGGCTTGTGTGAGATTCGTCCTCATGGCCATATGGCCCGCTCCATCTGGCTATTCAGCCGAGATGCCTTCGTACGGCGAACAGGGCCGAAATGCCGGCCCGTGTGGCCTTGGGGATTCGCGTGGCCGGCGGGGGTTCTCTGTTCGGCGCGGCGAAACTGAACGGCTGGATGGCCTGATGGACCAGGCCATATGGCCTGATGACACGAAACGACTGATTGCCTGTGGCCGAGGGCCATATGCTGCTGGGATTTGCGACCCTTCGCCATGCGTCAGCGCAGCATGTATTCGAGTAGAGCTGACAGGTCGATCTGCAGCGCCGGCAGTTCGGCGCGAGGCTGCCACGTCAGAGTATCCGCGACGATCTCCGGCCGCTCGTCGCCAGGGCACCAGCGCTCGATGCACTGCGCGTCAACATCAACAATCCAGTACTCCGGAACGCCGTGCGCCTGATAAATCAATCGCTTGCGATGGCGATCGGCCCTCGCGGTTGCGGGAGACAGCACTTCGATCACCAGCAGCAGGGACGACACGTCCGACCAGTTCCTGGGAGGTGTACCGCCTTGCGGGGGCACCACGAACAGGTCCGGCTGCACCAGAATCGTGCTTGCGAAAACTATGTCTGCCGGCGCGTGCCTGAGCCATCCAAGTCCATTCGAGGTCACATACGGGCGAAGCAACGACTCGAGTGCGGATACCGCTGACTGATGTTGCCACGACGGCGCCGGCGTCACGAACAGCTCGCCATCGAGCACTTCGTAGCGATTTCCGTCCTCCGGCAACGCCATCGCGGCGTTCGCCGTCCAGTCGAGTGAATGCTGCGCAGGCATGGCCATAGCGTACGCTCGGCGAGGGAGTGAAGGCAAGCGAACATAGGCCGAGTGTACGGGCGGCACCGGCGCCCTGCTTCACCATTTCGTTGCGCACCGCACCTCGGTGATGCACGCGGGCGATGAGATCACACCTGGGTCACGGCCCGCTCACCCCGGAACGCGACACTTAGGACACTCGCGGCACGGCACCGTCGCCGCCGCCCTCCCCACGCCCTCGGAGTGTCCCCATGTCCAAGCTTCCCGCCCTCGCGCTTACCTGCACACTCGGCTTCACGCTTGCTGGCTGCAGTGCAGACCCTGTCTCAGAATCGACTCCCGACTTCGCGGCTGAGACCGAGGCACTCGTGCAGTTCGCCAGGTCTGCCGGCATGACCCGCGTCACCTTCCCCGATCCCGACCCCGGCATCCCGGCCTATGCGCGCGCCTTCCCCGGCCTCAATCAGTTCTTCGTCGACGGTGAATGGCTCGCGATTCCGTTCTATCGCAGCCCGGACGCGATTCCGGCGGACTTCAACCTGCTCGACTTCTTCCACTTCCCCGACGCGACAGGACCCGGAGCCTTCGGCACGCCGCTGCTCACGCGCGGATTCTACTTCGTGGAAGCTGGCGCGCCACTCGGCACATTCCCCACGCTTTCCGTATCAACCGGCGACGCGGTGCCAATGTGGTTCGTGAAGTGGGCCGACTATCAGGCCGCAATGCTCGACGGCACCGTGACCATCGGCGAGGTGCAGGCGATGTCACCGCTGAAGGGCGTGGCCAGCAGGTTCAACGAAACGCTCAAGCCCCGCATGGATGATCATCTCGTCGTCATCAGCGCGCAGGGCACGCTCGAAGACGGACGCCGATTCCAGTTTCACGTCACGCACCTTGACGACACCACGCGCTCAGTGCGCATTCGTTTCCTGCGCTGAACTGCGTTGCTGAACTGCGTTGCTGAACTGTTTTGCTGAACTGCTTCGCGGACAAAAACTCAGGAACAGCCTTCCACCCACTGCACCTCGGGTTCACGACCGGCGCGGTACTGCGTGACCTGCTGACCATCTGTCTCGAACACGATGCGGTGCAGCGTGTCTTCGGGTTGTGTGATCACCATGTATTTGCCGGTCGTGTACTTGTGCGGCATCATCAGCACCTTCGTTGCGTACAGCGAGTTGATGCGTCCCTCGTTGTCACCCACCTTCGCACCCTGTGCCGTGCTCACGGTCGCGCTCGTCACATCGACGCGCGCGACCGTGTCATTCACGAGCATCACGCGCACTCCTTCGGGCGCCGATGACCACTCCGCATAACTGCACTCGGGAGACGCTCCCGCGGCGACGATAAACGAGCCGCCCACCGCGGCCGCCGCTTCTGCCACACTCTGGCCGGCCTTGAGCGGCCCGAACCCGGTTGCGGAGACGCGCCAGCCGTCAGGACCAGTTGTCTGCACGGCGGATTCGCCTTTCGTATCGGCGTTCGAGGAGCAGGCGCTCAGCAGAAGCGTCGCCACAATGGCGACAGCAATACCTGGGGAAACGGACATGAGATGAAGTGTGCAGGAAAGCGAGACGGACTGGGCGGGAGCTGACGAAACTTGCGCACTCCCGAGTTTCGTAGGGAACATACATAACGGAGCGCACATCGCGTGCGCCACCCGCTCCCCGTCGGAGGTTGTCATGGACACACCGCGTCGCTTCGATGATCGCGAAATCGCGCTCATTTTCGAACAGGCGAATGGAGCGCAGGAAGCACACACCGATGTCGCGTCGCGCTCGGGCGGGCTCACGTTGGAGCAACTCCACGAAATCGGTCGTGACGTCGGCCTGTCGACCGACCATATCACGCGCGCAGCCAATGCGATCGCGCGCGGTGACATGGTCCCAACGCAGCGTCGCACCTGGCTCGGATTGCCGGTGGCAATCTCGCGCACTGTCGATTTCGGCCGGCCGGTATCCGACGACGAGTGGCACGGGCTTGTCTCCACGCTACGCGAGACCTTCGAGGCGCGGGGCAAGCTCTCCACCGAGGGCGCGTTCCGTCATTGGCACAACGGCAACCTGAGTGCGATGCTCGAACCCACTCCCACCGGCCACCGGCTTCGCCTGTCCACGCGCAAGGGTGATGCCCGCGTGCGCGTTACGATGGGCGCGCTCTATCTCTCACTTGGCGTCGGCTTCGGAGCTCTCGCTGTGTTGGGTGTCGTGAGCGACAAGGGATTTGTCGGCGGTGGGCTGATGGCGGTGATGGGTCTCGTGGCACTCGCGTCTACGTATATCGGCTTGCCGCGCTGGGCGCGTGCGCGCGCCGAGCAGATGGAGTTCATCGCGAAACATTCTGTGGAGCCGACATCGTGAGGCGGGCGCGCTCTGTCGCACTGTTCGCGTTGACGGCGCTGATCGCGGCCGCCGTCGTGACTCCGCTCGCTGCGCAGACACGTCGCGGCCCGGTAATCCGGCTTCCGGCGTACCACACACCGATCGCGCTCGACACCATGCCATACACCAACATCGAAGTGGGCGCACCGAGCGCTGAGACGTTCGCCGCACTCAGGCAGACGTACAACGATCTCAAGCTCAAGGTGGACTACGCCGATTCTGCCAGCGGACATATGGGTGCGCTGAACATCAAGCTTTCCAGACGGCTTGGTGGCGAGCGCATGTCGAAGTTCTTCAACTGCGGACGCGGCATCACGGGCGAGAACGCGGATGATTGGCGACTGACGATTGCGGCCGTGACATTTGTGCAGCCGCCCAAGGGGGAAAATGCGGCCATCGGCACTGCGCTCGCTGCCCAGGCCGAGGACATGGCCGGCGCCTCCAAGCTGCCCACCATGTGCCAATCGACAGGAGTGCTGGAGATTCGCATTGGCCAGATGGTGCGCGAGCGGTTGGCGAGGGCTGCAAGACCCTGAAGGCATCGGGCCAACGGCCTTCGTCACAGCACGGCACTACCTCACAAACGCCGCACTCTCCACGATCCCGTCCAGTACGAGCTGGCTGAACGATCGCGCGAACTGCTCCTCGTCGGTATCCGCGGGTAGCGCACCATCTGCCTTGAGCGACACCAGATGCTCGTGCAGTGTACGCGTTCCATCGAACTGCGCGAGCATCATCGCATCGCCCGCACCGACATCCACGCAACCCACGAACGGAGTCTCCACCGCAATGCGGCCACGTTCCGCGACCCAGGGCTCTCCGCCGCCCGCACCGATCCGATAATTGAGCTCGAGGCGCGCGCCCGGCGAGATGCGAACCGGGGTGCGCAACAACGCCTGCGCCATCACGTCCGGACGCGTCGCTGCTGCGCCGGTGCGCAGCGCCCATGCCACTTCGCGCCATCCTGTCTCGCTGCCACGACTCGCCACGAAGGTGAATCCCTGTCGGTCTTCGTTGTGTCGCTTGAGAACGATCGTGGCGAACTCGACGCGCTCCACCTGCAGCTCGGCGAGCCGGCGCACCTGCTCACCCGTGCGTGCTGCCGTCTGCGCGTCCGCCGATGTCAGCGACGACGCAAAGTGTTCGACCAGCGCATTGCTTCCATTGCGAATGAACACAAGGTCATACGCGTCTGCATTGCCGCCGAGCATCGAGCGAACGCGCTGCGCGGCAGTGGCGCCCTCGCGCACCGAGATCACGCAGGTGCAGTGAAACACGCCGCCGGGCGACAAGTGTGCGTCCAGTCCACCGAGGATGGCGCGCGTTATCTGTTCGCCATCTTCTCCGCCGTCGCGATAGATGAGTTCACGCGTCACCGACGGAACGTAGGGCGGATGCGCAACGATGGAATCGAAGGTCTTCCCGCGCACCGGCTCCCACAGATCGCCTTCGAGCGCAGTGAAGTTTTGTACGCCGTTGAGCCGAGCGTTGAACTCCGCGAAGACTGTGCTGCGTTCGGTGATGTCCACCGCGTAGGCATGGTGTGCTCCCGCCATCGCGCCCATCAATGCAGCGATTCCCGTTCCGGAGCAGAGCTCGAGAAACTCGCCACCTTGCCGAAGCGGTAGCGTGCACAGGAAGACGCGGACCGAGCCCGTCACTGCCGGATACACGGCATCAGTGGGCAGCGCAGTCTCCGACAGACCGTGCGCCCGCGCAATCGCGATTGATCGGTCGGAGACCAGCCAAGGTCCTTCGGTGGGATACATCAACACCGTGGAGACGCGCTGTTCAGCAGACGCACTCGGCTTGATCAGTCCCAGTGACTCCAGCAACACGCAGGC
This sequence comes from Gemmatimonadaceae bacterium, assembly GCA_041747275.1. Classification (GTDB taxonomy): domain Bacteria; phylum Gemmatimonadota; class Gemmatimonadetes; order Gemmatimonadales; family Gemmatimonadaceae; genus JAABRT01. The sequence goes on from JBGTFN010000067.1 coordinate 8,154, forward strand.
GCCATCGCCGAGCAAGCTGTCGATTGTTGTACGTTCGACCGATTCGCCCTGCATGAACAGGCGCACCAGCACGTCGAGTGCGTGCTCGAACGGTCGCTGGGCCGAGTCGGACGCTCTCGCACCTGCCGAACCAAAGAAAAAATCGTAAAGTGATTCGCACCCGGTGTGCGCACCCACGCCAATGTCCGTAAAGCCGTGCGTCGCGAACAGGGTGCGCAAGGCGACAAAGGGCGCGTCGTCGTTGGGCAGTCGCAGCGGCATGGACATGAGGTGATGTCTAGAAGGAGCCGGTAAACTGAAAGCGGTCGGACGGATGCCACATGACCACCACGGATGCTACATCGTCCTCTGAAAAAGTGCGCCTGCGCAGCACGAGAGCCGCGTCGCCCGCGCCGATCTGCAGCCAGGCCGCAATCTCATCAGGCGCAGCGCATGCTTCGATGGCGAACTGCACGGACGAAAGCGGAGCCTCGCGCATAAGGTAGGCGCTTGGCGTTTCCTGCGCGAAATGCGCGTCGATGTAGTCCGGCGCAACCGCGGGGTTCACATAGCGGTCCTCCACCTGGATCGGCTCGCCGTTCTCGAAATGCAGCACCACGGAATGGTACAGCACCGTGCCTTGCGGCAGCGCAAACGCCGTTGCGAGCGCCTCGTCAGCGGCGAAGCGCTCGAGCCGCTGCATCTCGCTCCGGTGCAGGTGTCCGCGCGCGCGGATCTCTTCATCGATGCCGCGAATTGCAACGACGGTTGACTCGTACTTGCTGCGCGCGACAAACGTGCCTGAGCCTTGCACGCGCACGACGACACCCTCGTCCTGCAGCTCCCGCATGGCGCGGTTGGCGGTCATGCGAGACACGCCGAACTGCAACGCCAATCGGGCCTCACTCGGTACCGCGTCGCCCTCGTCCAGGATGCCGCTGCGGATCTGCGACAGTACCCACGACTTGATCTGCATGTACGCGGGCCCCGACGCGGGTGGCCCCTCTTCGTTGAATACGAAGCGCCGGCGGCCTGGGCCCGAGGGCCCGGATCGAAAGAGAATCATGGCATTCAGTATAGACGACTTGGACCGAGCGTGATACAGTTGTACAGGATTTGTATAGTCTGCAGCTCAAGCGAACTCTACCATAAGCGTTACCTCCATGTCCAGCGCCTCCCCACCGCCTGCCGATCGCTCAACGGGGTCACGGATCGAGCTCCAATCCGATCCAAGATTCGATCCGGATCGCGTCGTCCGTGCCCCACGCGGACCGGAGCGCACCTGCCGCAACTGGATCACCGAGGCGGCCTACCGCATGCTCCAGAACAATCTCGATCCGGACGTCGCGGAGCAGCCGCAGCGGCTGGTCGTGTACGGCGGCATCGGTCGGGCGGCGCGCGACTGGGAGAGCTTCGATGCCATCCTGGACGCGCTGCGCAACCTGGACGACACGCATACGCTGCTCGTACAGTCGGGAAAGCCGGTGGGCATCTTTCGCACGCATCAGGACGCGCCGCGAGTGCTGATTGCCAACTCCAACCTCGTGCCGCGCTGGGCGACGTGGGAGCACTTTCACGAACTCGACCGTCAGGGCCTGTTCATGTACGGACAGATGACGGCCGGAAGCTGGATCTACATCGGCAGTCAGGGCATCGTGCAGGGCACCTTCGAAACGTTTGTCGAAGCGGGACGACAGCACTACGACAATGACTGGAGCGGCCGCTGGATCCTCTCGGCAGGACTGGGCGGCATGGGCGGCGCGCAGCCGTTGGCCGCGACGCTCGCAGGCGCCTGCTCACTGATCATCGAGTGTCAGCAGAACAGCATCGAGTTCAGGCTGCGCACGCGCTACGTGGATGAACAGGCACACGACCTCGACGACGCCCTCGACCGGATCACGCGATACACGTCAGCAGGCGAGGTGCGCTCGATCGCACTGCTCGGTAACGCCGCCGACCTGTTGCCGGAGTTGGCGCGCCGTGCACGTACCGGAGGACCGCGGCCCGCACTCGTCACCGACCAGACGTCGGCGCACGATCTCATCAACGGCTACCTGCCATCGGGTTGGGCGGTGCAGCAGTGGAAAGCGGCACAAGCCGATGCGTCGCAGCATGAGCGTCTGCGCAACGCGGCGGCACAAAGCTGCGCCACGCACGTGCAAGCCATGCTCGACTTCCATGCCATGGACATCCCGACGGTGGACTACGGCAACAACATCCGTCAGGTCGCGCTCGACGAGGGCGTGAAGGATGCCTTCACCATCCCGGGCTTCGTGCCCGCGTATATCCGTCCCATGTTCTGCGAAGGCAAGGGTCCGTTCCGCTGGGTTGCGCTCTCGGGCAATCCCGACGACATCTACAAGACGGACGCGAAGATCAAGGAGCTGTTCCCTCATAACACGCACACCCATCGGTGGCTCGACATGGCGCGTGACCGCATTGCCTTTCAGGGTCTGCCCGCGCGCATCTGCTGGCTTGGCCTCGGCGAGCGGCATATCGCGGGACTCGCGTTCAACGACATGGTGCGCCGCGGTGAGCTCGAGGCGCCGATCGTGATCGGTCGTGATCATCTCGACACGGGATCGGTGGCGAGTCCCAACCGCGAGACCGAAGGCATGAAGGACGGCACCGACGCTGTGAGCGATTGGCCACTGCTCAACGCACTGCTCAACACTGCCGGTGGTGCGAGCTGGGTCAGCCTGCACCACGGCGGCGGCGTCGGCATGGGCTACTCGCAACACGCCGGCATGGTGATCGTGGCCGATGGCACCGACGCGGCCGAGCAACGCCTTGCGCGCGTGCTCGTGAACGACTGCGCGTCCGGCGTGATGCGACACGCTGATGCGGGCTACGACCTGGCGATCAGCACGGCGAAGCGCTTCGGCCTGCAACTGCCGATGATCAAATGAGCGACGGCATCCCGAACGCTGCTGCCACGAGTGATGCGGGAAGCGCACGCAGCGCGCATGACGCAGCGCCTCTGCGCATCGAGCCCGGCGCACTCACCGTTGCGACGCTGCGCACTATCTGGCGCGGTCCGGTATCGATCGCGTTTCCGGATACTGCCTGGGCCGCAATTGACGCGTCTGCACAGGCGATCGAGCGCATCGTCGCGCGCGGCGACGCGGCCTATGGCATCAACACGGGATTCGGCAAACTCGCACAGACGCGCATTCCGGATGCCCAACTCGAGCAGTTGCAGCGGAATCTGGTGATGTCGCACGCCGCAGGCACCGGTGCGCCGCTCGGTGATCACATCGTGCGCCTCGTGCTCGCGATGAAGGCAGCGAGTCTTGCGCGCGGTTACTCCGGCGTTCGCCGGCGGGTGGTGGACACATTGCTCGCGCTGCTTCGCGCCGACATCCTGCCGGTCATTCCGGCGAAAGGTTCTGTAGGCGCGTCGGGGGACCTGGCACCGCTGGCTCACATGTCGCTCGCGCTCATGGGTGAGAGCGAGGTGCGTGTGCACGGCACCGTGCACTCGGCGGCATCCGCGCTCTCTGAAGATGGCATTGAACCGCTGGTGCTCGCCGCGAAGGAAGGACTGGCGCTCATCAACGGAACGCAGGTGTCCACCGCGCTCGCGCTTCACGGCCTGTTCATGGCCGAGCGCTTGCTGGAGGCGGCAACGGTCACGGGTGCACTCTCGGTGGATGCGGCACGCGGCAGTGATACGCCGTTCGATGCGCGCATTCATGAAGTGCGCGGACAACCGGGGCAAATCGCGTCAGCCGCCGTCATCCGCGCACTGCTGGCTGACAGTCGCATCCGCGCCTCGCATCTGGTCGGCGACGATCGTGTACAGGACCCGTACAGCCTGCGCTGCCAACCGCAGGTGATGGGCGCGTGCCGCGATCTCATTGTGCAGGTGTCTCGCACGTTGCTCGTCGAGGCAAATGCGGTCACCGACAATCCGCTCGTCTTCGCGGACACCAATGAAGTGCTATCCGGCGGCAACTTCCACGCTGAACCCGTTGCGCTGGCCGCTGACACACTGGCCCTGGCGATCGCCGAGATCGGCGCGTTGTCGGAGCGGCGTATCGCACTGCTCATCGACAGTGTGCTGTCGGGACTGCCGCCGTTCCTGGTGCACGATGCGGGCCTCAACTCCGGCTTCATGATGGCGCACGTCACGGCCGCTGCGCTTGCATCCGAAAACAAGTCGCTTGCGCACCCGGCCAGCGTGGACAGCCTGCCCACGTCGGCCAATCAGGAAGATCACGTGAGCATGGCAACGTTCGCCGCGCGTCGGTTGCATGAGATGGTGGAGAACACGGCCACGATCATCGGCATCGAATGGCTCGCCGCAGCGCAGGGTGTCGATTTGCACGCGCCGTTGACCACCGCACCGTTGCTTCTCCCGGCGCTCGACTGTCTGCGCGCACATGTGCCGTTCTACGCGCGCGATCGCACCTTCGCGCCGGACATCGAAGCCGCGACATCGCTGGTGATGAGCGGACAGGCGGGCGAGGCGTGCGCACAGGCACTTGGTTCGCTCTGGGCCGATCACTGACATGCACGGCCCCAGCGTCACTTCACACCGGGTGGCTCGCCCATGAGTGCCATCGCCAGCCACACGCTCTGGCAGAACGCGCGCGTGGCCACGCTCGACGGCATCGGGTGGGGACTGATCGACGACGGCGCACTGCTCACGGCGGGCGACCGCATCATCTGGGTTGGGCGTCGCACGGAACTGCCAGCCGGACTGTCCGGTCTCCCGCACGAGCGGAAGGACCTGCACGGCATGCTCGTCACGCCCGGGTTGATCGACTGTCACACTCACCTCGTCTACGCGGGGCAGCGTGCGGCCGAGTTCGAACTGCGATTGCAAGGTGCGACATACGAAACCATCGCGCGCGCCGGCGGCGGCATTCGCTCGACGGTCGAAAGCACACGCCGTGCGAGTGAGCAGCAGCTTCACGCACTGGCGCTGCAACGTGCGCGAACACTCATGTGCGAAGGCGTAACCACGATCGAAATCAAGTCCGGATACGGACTGTCGCATGAGAGTGAAGCGCGCTGCCTGCGTGTTGCACGCCGCGTTGGTGAAGAGCTTGCCCTCACGGTGCGCACCACGTTTCTCGGCGCACACACTGTGCCCGTCGAGTTCACCGACCGAGCCGATGCCTACATCGACGAGGTGTGTTCATGGATGCCGGCACTGCAACACGAAGGACTGCTCGACGCCGTTGACGCGTTTTGCGAGCGCATTGCGTTCAGTCCGGAGCAGGTAGCGCGCGTGTTCAGCGCAGCACGGGCGCTTGGACTGCCGGTCAAGCTGCACGCCGAACAACTGTCGAACTCGGGCGGCGCTGCGCTCGCGGCATCCTTCGCTGCGCTGTCGTGTGATCATCTCGAGTTCCTTGCTGATGATGGCATTGCCGCGATGCGAACCGCAGGAAGCGTCGCCGTGCTGCTGCCCGGTGCGTATTACTTTCTGCGCGAGTCGCAGCGACCGCCTGTTGCCGCGCTGCGTGCTGCCGGTGTGCCCATCGCGGTCGCCAGCGATCACAACCCGGGCTCCTCGCCAGGGCTCTCCCTGCTGCTGTGCGTCAACATGGCGTGCACGCTGTACGACCTCACACCGCTCGAGGCAGTGCAAGGCGTCACGTGCAACGCGGCACGCGCGCTCGGTCTGCACGATCGTGGCATGTTGGCCGCCGGACAGCGCGCGGACTTCGCCGTGTGGGAACTCGAACATCCCAACGAACTCGCGTACTGGTTTGGCGGCCTGCGCGCGCGACGCGTAGTCGTGGGCGGCGGGGAGCGTTCAACATGAACGAACGCTCGACAGGTGCTGCGAAAGACGCCACACTGCTTGGCTTCGCCGTGGATGAAGGCGTCCGTCGAAACAACGGCCGCATTGGTGCCGCCGATGGGCCGACTGCGCTTCGAGCGGCGCTGGCGCGCATTCCGCTCATGCGCGAGAATCCTCCGCGAGATGGGGATGATGTGTCGTGCAGCGACGGTGACCTGGAGTCGGCGCAACTGCGCTTTGCCGAACGTGTCGCCGGCGTGATCAACGAGCAGCGCCTGCCCCTCGCGATCGGTGGCGGGCACGAAGTCGCCTGGGCCACCTTTCAGGGCGTCATGCAAGCATGCCCGGAGATCACGCGAGTGCTGGTGATCAACATCGATGCGCACTTCGATATACGCATGGCCGAGCGGTCCACATCAGGCACGTCATTCCGACAGATCCACGAGTGGTGTGCGTCGCACGGTATGGAGTGTGCGTACCGCGTGTTCGGAATCAGCGAGTTCGCAAACAGCGATGAGCTTTTCGCTCGCGCACGTTCGATGAACGCCGAGTGGTGGATTGATGAATCGCTGCAGGACAGTGCCGGCATGGATCGCGCGTGCGCCACACTCGCGGCAGATTTCCCGCAGTACGACGCTGTCCACTTGAGCATCTGCCTTGATGTGTTGCCGGGGGCAGGCGTTCCTGGTGTTTCGGCACCGGCGACACTGGGCGTGCCACTCGCGCACGTCGAGCGTCTGATGGATCAGGTCATGGCGTCCGGGCGCGTGTTGGCGGCGGATATCGCCGAGCTCAATCCCCGGTTCGACAGGGACGACCAGACGGCCCGTATCGCCGCGCGTCTGGCGGCGCGTATCATTCGGGCATCACGGGGTATTCTCCCGGAACGATAGTTCGTCTACCCTTCCCGGCTCCCCCATGCGACCGATCGCGTTCTTCGCTGCTGCTCTTGCGTTGAGTGCTGCGTCCACGCTTTCCGCGCAGTCCACCGACTGGATCGCCGGATGCTGGCAGCGACAGACGCCGACGGGTGTCATGCATGAATCGTGGCGGATGACGCCAGATGGACTCGACGGCGGGGCGGCCACGTACCGCGGCGATACCCTGAGCGCGTGGGAGTTCCTCCGCATTGGCAATCATGGTGGGCAACGCGCATACATCGCCGCACCGAATGGTCAGGCAGCACATGCCTTTCCGTTAGTGGCCTCGGGCACGGACTCACTCTACTTCGCCGATCCGGCGCACGATTTTCCGCAGCACATTGTCTATCGCCGTGTGGGTGGCGATTCGCTGCAGGCGCGCGTGTGGAGCGGTGAAGGCGCGACTGCCAGAGGCGTGGACTATCGCTTCACTCGCCGCGACTGCGAAACACCACGAACGCCTGGCGGCACGCCGATCGACCTGACGCGCGCGGTTTCGCTGCGCGATTCGCTGCAACTCATGCTCGATTCGGTGCATGCCCTCGGACGAGCGCCCGGACTGTCGGCGGCTGTTGCGCTGCCTGACGGCCGTGTCATCACGGTCACGCGCGGCGTCGCCGATTCGATCGGCATGGTGCCGCTGCGCGCCAATCATCGCCTGCTGGCGGGCAGCGTAGGCAAGACATTCTTCGCCGCGCTCGCACTCGATCTCGTCGCCAAGGGCCAGCTCGACCTGAACGCACCCATCTCGCGATGGCTGTCCGACGAACCCTGGTTCGCGCGCCTGCCCAACGGCGCAGACATCACCGTGCGACAACTCATGAACCATACGAGTGGACTTGTGCGCTACGAGTTCAAGCCGGAGTTCGCGCGCGACCTCGTCGCCGATCCACTGCGTGACTGGAAGGTCGCCGAGCAGCTCGAGTACGTGCTCGGCGACAGCGCGCCGTTCGCGGCCGGTACGAGTTGGCAGTACTCCGATACCAACTATCTGGTGCTCGCCCTCATCGTTGAGCGCATCATTGGTGGCACTGCCTACGATGCGATTCGCACGCAGTACCTCGCGCCGCTCCGACTGCGCGGCACGGTGCCGTCAGTAGGCGTCCGCATTCCCCGACTCGCCAATGGATACGTCGACTCGTCGGACCCGCTTGGCATGGCCGGTCCGATGATGGTGAACGGATTGCTCAAGGTGAGCCCGAAGTTCGAGTGGGCAGGCGGCGGCTTCGCGAGCACACCGGAGGATCTCGCACGCTGGGCACAGATGTGGTATCAGGGTCGCGCGTTTGCGCCGGCAGTAGTCGAGCAGGCGCTCGAGGGCGTGCCCGCGGTCGGACTCGGAGCTGGCGCGCGTTATGGTCTGGGCGTGATCGTGCGCGACACACCGCGCGGCATCACGTACGGTCACAGCGGATTTTTCCCCGGCTATCTCACGGAGATGCGCTACTACACCGAATCCGGAGTTGCGGTGGCGGTGCAGGCCAACACCAGCGACCAGCGCGCGATTGGACGCGGACTGGGTGCCATTGCGCATGTGCTGGCTGAGCGCGCCATGGCCGCGGCGCCTCGTGACTCTTCGAGCGTTCAGGCGCAGGAGCAGCCACCGCCACTTCGCCGGCTGCTCGTTGTTGACGGCGACACCGTGCAACTCGGCCGTTCGCTTGGCACGCTTGCACGCTTCGTCATGTTCCCCGGCGATACCGCTGTCAGATTTCCGCCCGGCATGTTCGAAGGAGCCGACGGGGCAATGGCGTTCTTCGACTCTACCGGCACGGTGCAGCGCATCGGATTCCTGTTCGGTGAGCGACACAACATGGACACCATGCTCGGTACGCTGTACCGCGATCACGGACGCACACCGCGCTATATCAGCGTGCCGATTCCGGAAGGCGTGCGGGAGACGTGGACCTGGTATGATCGGGAAACCGAACTCGCGTTCACGCGCTTCACCCCGGCGCAGAGCAGCGTGGCGGCGCTGCTGATGGTGAGCAACCTGTTGCGCAGATCCTGACATCGTCGCTCACCAGGCTTTTTCAGCTGCCGCGCATCAGATCCTCGTGGCGGCCGCCGCTCTCCGTTTGTGCACGACTATGAGCCTGACTCTGCCGCCACTCGGTGAAAGTACACGTCCTCGAGATCAGGCTCCACCGCCTCAAACCCATCCCCCGGATCCGACTCGGCGTACACATGCAGTACCGTGCTGCCAGCGGCCAATCGACTCGAAATGACGTGATGACGCGCTCGATAATGGTCCGCGGCGTGACGCGGTACCGTTCGGCGCCAGATGCGGCCGCGCACCTCATCGAGCAGCTGTGACGGGTTGCCCTTCATGATGACAGAACCCTTGTTGATGATCGCCACGTTCGCGCACAGCTCGCGCACATCTTCCACAATATGTGTGGAAAGAATCACGACCACATCGTCGCCGACGTCTGCGAGCAGGTTGAGAAAGCGATTGCGTTCGCCGGGATCGAGCCCGGCGGTTGGTTCGTCGACGATGAGCAGCTTGGGGCTGCCGGCCAGCGCGATGGCGATGCCAAGTCGCTGCTTCATGCCGCCGGAAAAGCTTCCGGCGTTGTTCTTGCGCACCTCGTAGAGGTTCACCCGCTGAAGCAGCGAGTCCACGAGCGCGCGCCGCTCTCCGCCTTGCGTCACTCCCTTGAGCGACGCAAAGTGATCGAGAATCGCCTCGGCGGGCATGGTGGGATAGAGCCCGAAATCCTGAGGCAGATAGCCGAGCACGTCACGCAGGCGCTCCGGCTGCGCGAGCACGTCGATATCGCGAAAGCATATGGATCCGCTGTCCGGTGCCTGCAGCGTGGCGATAGTGCGCATGAGCGTGGACTTGCCGGCGCCATTTGGTCCGAGCAGCCCAAACATGCCAGCCGGGATGTGCAGCGTCACGTTGTGCAGCGCTCGCACGCCATTGGCATAGGTTTTGGACAGCTGGTCGATGCGGAGCGTCATCGTTGGGTCTGACAATATGCGCGGTGCATCGCCGTTCAGCGCGCGATCGCCCCATTCTCCATCATCACCTGCCGTCCTCGTTCGGACGCGATGAATCGCAGGAATGCGTTCACTGCGTTTCCGGGATCGGCGCGTGTCACCAGATATGCCGATCGCACGAGTCCGTACTCCCCGCTGCGTACCGCTGCCTCATTCGGCGCGATGCCATCGAGCGTCATCGCCCGGATAGCGCCCTCGCTCTGTTGAGCGACGGTGGCAGTGGTGATGCCGATCGCACCTTCCGTGTTCACGAGTGCGCGTTCCATATCGCCAGTCTCCTCTACAATTTGCGCGCCTGGCGACACCACGAGCTCCGCTGCGCACGGCACTTCGGCGCGCAGCACTTCCATATCCACCTCGGATTCTGGGCGCACCACAACGGCAATGGGCAGGTCGCGTCCGTCATCAAGTTGCCGCCATGAGGTGGTGCGACCAGCGAGCACATCGCACAGCTGCCCCGTGGCGAGACCCGAAAGCGAGACGGATGCGGCATGCACACCGATCACTACGGGCGTGACTGCAATGCGATGTACGATGAGCCCCTCGACGCGCAACGCCGCCGTATCGAGACCGTGGCTTGCGATCGCGATGTCCATGCGACCGGCGCGCAGCGAGTCGATGCGCGTGCGCGAGCCGAGTCCGTTGCCGAACGTGACCGACGCGTCGGGATTGTCCGCGAGGTACGCATCAGCAATCGCGCGCATGAGCGGCATCACGCCGTTTGATCCGTCGATGTGCACAGGCGCGAGCGCATCGCCAGATGATGAATCGTCTCGCACACTGGTATCGTCGCAGGCTGTCGTGATCACGAGCGCGACAAGCAGCGCAGCGCGGGCGAATGCAACCATGCCCATCAGTCCACAAACTCCGCCGTACTCTGGCGCCGTCTGTCCACCACCAGCCGGGTGACATCCGGCCGCGCATAGTGTCCCGCCGGATCGAAGGTCTGTCGTTCGCGGCGCACGAGCCCATGGTGCAGCGTCACGGCGATCAGGCATTCGGCATCCGCCACCGGTTCCACCAACCATCCCCCGTCTGGCGCGGCAATGCTTGAGCCGCCGTTGGCAAGCTGCTCTTCGCTTCCGCTGCGAATCACGTCTGCGTGCGGCACCTCGTCACCGATATCGTCTCGGCGCAGCAGTGCGCAGGCAGATAGCACATACGATCGACCCTCACGCGCGATGAATCGTGTGATCTCGCTCGTGTTGCGCACATTTCCCGGCCACAGCGCAATGTGCAGGTCTTCACCCTGCGCATACAGCGCCGCGCGCGGCAGCGGCATCCAGTTCTCCCAGCAGTTGAGCGCGCCCACGGTGAACGCACCTACGCTGTGCGTCACAAGTCCGTGTCCGTCACCGATGGCCCATGCGAGGCGCTCCTCGTATGTGGGCATGAGCTTCCGGTGCACACTGAGCACTCGGCCATTCTGCCCGATCTGCACCGCGCTGCAATACACACTGTGTCCGCCGCGATCACCCGCGCGCTCGATGCAACCCACCACGACGTGAACGCCGTGATCGCCCGCGGCCGACTGTACGCGATGCAGTCCTCCCGCACCAATGTCCACCGCCTGATCGAGATAGTGCGCGTATAGCGACTTCTGGAGCGGTGACTCGAAACGAGCGCCATCTGTACGCTCGAGCCAGAACGGGTAACCCGGAATGAGCGCCTCACCGAACGCGACCAGGTCACAGCCATCATTGGCGGCGCCTTCGATCCATTCGGTCACCTTGGTGATCGTCGCCTCGCGATCGAGCCATACCGGGGCGATCTGGGCGATGGCTACGCGGAGGGTGTCGGTATCTGACATCCGACAACGTTGTGCTGCACGCAGCGCGTACACCAGTATGCGATGTGAACAGCTTGGCGCTACAGACGCAGGTCTGCCAGTTTTCAGGCCGATGCCATTCCCCCCCAAGCCACACGTCCCACCTATGCCCAGATCCCCCCGTTCGGTCGCCACTGCGGTGTTCTCCGCGACCTCGCTT
>JBGTFN010000068.1:0-2797 GCA_041747275.1 Gemmatimonadaceae bacterium
CGACGCGCGCACGATCAACGACGTGACGATCTCGCCGGACGGACGCTATGGTGTGCTGGCGCGCGAAGGTGCGTCGAACCGCGTGAATGGTGTCGTGATTCTCGACCTTGCAGACCCCGCGCATCCGAAGATTGCGTCGTCGTTCAGCCAGGAGCTCACCGGCGGCGTGCACAACATGTTCGCCACGAATGATCACCTGTTCGCCATTTCCGGCGGGCAGAAGTATGTGATCATCGACGTGAAGGACATCTACAATCCGAAGTATGTGAGCGAGTACCAGCACCCGAACGCGCGCATTCATGACCTGTGGGTACACGACGGCATCGCGTACAGCGCGCAAGGTGGCGTGGGCGCGGTTGTGGTGGACGTCGGCAACGGCAAATACGGTGGCACGATCGAGAAGCCGAAGCTGATCACCACATTCCCGATCAACTCCGGACACGAGATCTATCCGTATTTTCAGAAGGCCACGGGCAAGACGTACCTGTTCCTCGGCGATGAAGAGATGAACCGCGAGGGCCGCGTGTGGGAAGGCACGAACTATCGAGCCACACTTGGTTCATCGGGAGGCATTGCGCAAACGTCGGGTGGCTATGTGCACATCGTGGACTTCACCGACCCGATGAATCCGCGCAAGGTCGGCCGCTATCACCTGGAAGACTACGGCGCGCATGACATCATCGTGGAAGACGATGTGTTGTATCAGGCATACTACGATGGCGGTGTGCGCATCGTGGACGTGAGCGGCGAACTGCTCGGCAACATCGCGCACCAGAATCGCGAGATCGCCGTGTTCAAGCCCTACGATCCAGACGCACTCACGGCGAACGCGCCGTTCGTGATGAACGTGATGCCGTGGAAGGGTCAGATCCTGTTCACTGATTTCAACAGCGGCCTCTGGGCGGCGAAGCTGGAGCCGCGCGCCGCGGTGACGCCATAATGCAGGTGCTCGCGATGCGCGGGACAATGATCGGCAGTGCGCCGCGCACGGGAATCGTGCGTGCGGCTGCGTTGGCCGCGGCGCTGCTGGCCACGTCCTGCCAGCGCACCGGCACGCCAGACATTGCACCCGAGTCGCTCGGTCCGTCACAAAGCACGGGTGGCATGGTGGTGTCGGCCAGTGACATCGCCAGTCAGGCAGGACGCGATGTTCTGGCCGCCGGTGGCAACGCCATCGATGCGGCCATCGCCACAGGCTTCGCACTGGCTGTGACATATCCAACTGCCGGCAACATTGGTGGCGGTGGATTCATGGTGGTGCGCTTTGCAGACGGACGCACCACCACGCTGGACTTCCGTGAGCGGGGACCCGCCGCGTCGCACCCGAACATGTTCCTCGACTCGACTGGCACGTATTCGTCGCGCGTGCATCACAACACGCACGTCGCCGTGGGCGTGCCGGGAACGGTCGCGGGATTCGCCCTGGCGCATGCCAGGTACGGCTCGCGCGATTGGGCGACGTTGGTGGAGCCTGCAGTCAAGCTGGCATCGGAGGGCTTTGCCGTGCCCACTGGCCTCGCGGGATCCCTTCGAGGCGCGCGCAGCAAACTCTCGCGCTTTCCGGCCTCGCTGGCTGCGTACTATCAGAACGGTGAGCCATACGCCGCAGGCGCGACGCTCGTGCAATCCGATCTGGCGCGCACGCTGATGCGAGTTCGTGATCAGGGACGCGATGGTTTCTACAAGAGCGAGACATCGCGGCTGATCGTGGCCGAGATGCAGCGCAACGGTGGCTTGATCACCGCGGCCGACCTGGCAAGCTACGAAGCGAAGGAGCGCGACGCGGTGACGGGTACATACCGCGGATACGACATCATCTCGATGCCGCCGCCGAGTTCCGGTGGCGTGGCCATGATCGCGATGCTGAACATCCTCGAAGGCTACGACCTCCGTGCAGCGGGCCACAACTCGACGCGCTACGTACACCTGGTGGCCGAAAGCATGCGTCGCGCGTTCCGCGATCGTGCGCAGCACCTTGGCGATCCTGACTTCAATGCGCTTCCTGTCAGTCGCCTCACGAGCAAGACATACGCTGCCGATCTTCGCGCGAGCATTAACGAGCAGCGCGCGTCGGTCTCGCGCGCAACTGAACTCACAGCGGACTACGAAAGCGACGAAACCACGCACTACTCCGTGGTGGATGCCGCCGGCAATGCGGTGTCGGTGACGTACACGCTCGAAGCCGGATACGGCCTGGGAGCGGTGGTTGAGGGCGCCGGTTTCCTGCTCAACAACGAGATGGGCGACTTCAACGGCAAGCCCGGTTACACCGACAGCACGGGGCTCATCGGGACCGCGGCAAACGTCGCGCGCCCGGGCAAGCGCATGCTCTCGAGCATGACGCCAGCGATCGTGGCAAAGGACGGGAAGCTCGTGGCGGTCGTGGGCAGTCCGGGGGGCCGCACCATCATCAACACGGTGCTGCAGGTCGTGCTCAACATCATCGACTTTCAGATGCCCATTCAGGACGCGGTCAACGCGCCACGCTTTCATCACCAGTGGCTGCCGGACCGTCTCTCCGCCGAAGCTGAGGCCTTTCCTTCAGCGACAGTCTCCGCACTCGAGGCGATGGGGCACACAGTGCGCATGGGAGGACGACAGGGCACGGCGCACTCGCTGTCCGTCGATGCGCGTGGCGTGCGCACGGGCGCGCCCGATCCTCGGGACCGGGATGCGGGGGCGAGGGGGCACTAAGGAGGCGCTCTTTGAGCGCCGAGGTCGCTGAGGAGGGTGGGAGGTCGCGGAGGAGGGCCTTGCCGAGCTTGGCTCGCCGCTCGCCATTGGGGGCCTCGGCAGG
>JBGTFN010000069.1:0-17003 GCA_041747275.1 Gemmatimonadaceae bacterium
TAGATCTGGCGTGGACGGGCAATCTTCTGGTCCTTGTCGAGCACCATTTCCTCCCACTGCGCGGCCCAGCCGGCTACGCGCGCGACGGCGAACAGTACGGTGAAGAAGTCGGTGGGGAACGCCATGGAGCGGTAGATGAGCCCCGTGTAGAAATCGACGTTCGGGTACAGCTTGCGGCTCACGAAGTAATCGTCCTCGAGCGCGATGCGCTCGAGCTCGAGCGCGATCTCCAGGTCCTTGTCGATGCCGACCTGCGCGAACACCTCGTCGGCAAGCTTCTTCACAATGCGCGCACGCGGGTCGTAGCTCTTGTAGACGCGATGTCCGAAACCCATCAGGCGCTCACCACCGCCCGACTTCACATTCTCGATGAACGCCGGAATGTTCTTCTTGTCGCCGATTCGGCTGATCATGCGCAGCACCGCTTCGTTGGCGCCGCCATGCAACGGGCCGAACAGCGCTGCAATGCCGGCTGTGACGGCCGAGAACGGATCCACATGGCTCGAGCCCACCGCACGCACCGCGCTGGTGGAGCAGTTCTGCTCATGGTCGGCGTGCAGAATGAACAGCACTTCGAGCGCCTTCACGAACGCCGGGTTCGCCTGGTAGCGCGGCTCCGACATGCGCGCGACCATCGACAGGAAGTTCTCGGTATACGAGAGCTCATTGTCGGGATAGATGAACGGCAGACCCTTCACATGGCGATAGGCGAATGCCGCGATGGTGGGCAGCTTCGCCATAAGGCGAATGATCGAGATGTAGCGCTGGTGTGGATCCTGAATGTCGCGCGCGTTGGGATAGAAGCTCGACAGCGCCGCCGTGGCGCTGCACAGCATGCTCATCGGGTGCGCGTCGTAGCGAAAGCCCTCGAGAAACTTGCGGATGTTCTCGTGCACGTAGGTGTGGAAGGTGATGTCCTTCACCCATGTGTCGTACTGCGGCTGCGTCGGCAGTTCACCGTGACGCAGCAGATACGCGACTTCAAGAAAGGTCGCCTTCTCGGCGAGCTGTTCGATGGGGTAACCGCGGTAGCGCAGGATGCCCTTGTCGCCATCGATGAACGTGATCGCGCTCTTGCACGATGCAGTGTTCATGAAGGCCGGGTCGTACGTGAGCAAGCCGAACTCATCGGGCTCGCGCTTGACCTGCCTGAGGTCCATGGCGCGCACTGACGTGTCCCCTTCGGGGCCTTCCGTCGTGACTGGAATCGTGTACTGCGAACCCGTACGCAGGTCTCGCAGCTCGAGTGAGTCGGCAGCTTTTTTCTGCTCGGTCATCGTCCCTTGATCTCCGCTTGCATTCCTACATGAATGGTCGGCTGTCTGTGCAGCCGAGCGAATGACACCCGGTTGTCACTGCACACCTGCAGTCCGTCAAATGTAGCTAGACGCGCGGAAGCTGGAGTGAGAATCCGAAGCAGGCGCCGGCACCCGGCTCAGTGGTGAGCGTAAGCTCTCCGCCCATCGCTGCCACCAGCTTCCGACAGATCGCGAGACCAAGCCCTGCGCTCGAGAATGCGTACGCACCCGAACTCGTACCGGAGCCGGTGCGCGGTCGGAACGTCTCGTAAAGGCGCGCGGCGACGTCGGGCGGCATGCCGCGCCCGGTGTCGTGCACTTCGAAGCGCAGTGTATCGGGCGACGTGTCGTTGATCACCCACACACGCACCTCACCGGTCGTCGTGAACTTGCACGCATTGGTGGCCAAATTGAGCAGCACTCGCAGCAGCGCGGCCGGATGACCTCGGCGCATCTCGCGCGGCAGCGTTTCAATGTGCAATTGCAGCCCTTTCTCTTCTGCCACGGGACGCACCATATCCTGCACGCGCCGAAGCACGTCCGCCACCGTGAACTCAACCGGTTCCGGTCCCACGAGCCGTCCGCTCCCGCGTGAGAGCTCCATCAGATCGCTCGCCAAC
Source organism: Gemmatimonadaceae bacterium (assembly GCA_041747275.1). Taxonomy (GTDB): domain Bacteria; phylum Gemmatimonadota; class Gemmatimonadetes; order Gemmatimonadales; family Gemmatimonadaceae; genus JAABRT01. The sequence goes on from JBGTFN010000069.1 coordinate 1,919, forward strand.
GCGCTCAGGCCGAATGCGGCGCTGTAGACGAGGCCGAGCTGCCGTGTGGCCGGCTCGGAGAGCGCACCGCTCTGTCCCGACCGAACGCGATCCACGAGGAACAGGATCGAGCCAAGCGGCGAGCGCATGTCGTGCGCCACTTCGACGAGCAGGTCGAGCGCCGCCGCTCCGCTGAATTGGTCCGCGAGCACGTACAGATCGTCACGGCTGAGATGATCGTGCACGCGCTCGAGCGCCACGAGCCAGCGATGAGATTCGGCGAAGGCTTCTGCGTCACCCGCAGCGTTGGCTGCGCTCAGGATCTGTCGGCGCAGCACATCCATGATCGGACGCGCCACGGCCGTCCAGGTGGCGGCGTTCAGTTGCCCCGCAACGTCTCCGCCATCCACGCGTCGAAGCAGGGCGGTGAGCTCGTCCAGTGCACAGCGAGCAAATGCCTCATCGCGGTGCAGCACCCATTCGCGCTGCGCGAGTGCATGGCCAGCCGAGCGCACGGCACTCGCCAGCAGATCGTTCGCTTCCGGCAGAGTACGCGGACGATCGCTGACGACGGTGTCGTCAACGCTCCCGTCAGTCGTGGTCCGCGACCCCATCCCGCCGGATCTCGTGCTTCTCGAGCAAACGATAAAGCGTCGTGCGGTCGATGCCGGCGAGACGCGCGGCCTTGGACATGTTGCCTGACGCGCGCGTGGTCAGGCGCGCCAGATATTCCTTCTCGAACACGGCGACCAGACGATCCTTTGCGGTATGGAACGGCTCGTTCAGGTAGGCGGACGGCATCACAGCCTCCGTCTCGGATGCCAGAGCAGCGCCGTCGTCATGCATGGGGATGTCGTTCGGCGAGATCGCCTGACCCGGATCGGCGATCACCGCTACATGCTCGATGACGTTCTGCAGTTCGCGCACGTTGCCGCGCCACTGGCGCGAGACAAGGAATGCGATGGCTTCGCTGCCGAAAACGGGCGCTTCTGTTCCCGGCCGATGACGCTGCCACGAGTTGTGCAGGAAATGCTCGGCGAGCAGGGGAATGTCTTCTGTTCGCTGGCGGAGCGGGGGCAACTTGATGGGCACGACGCGCAGCCGATAAAACAGGTCTTCGCGTAACAGCCCCTGCTTCACGGCATCCTGCGGGTCGCGATTTGTGGCGGAGATGAATCGCACATCGACCACGGCGTCGTGCGTTTCGCTGCCGAGCCGTCGCACCACGCCGTCCTGCAGCACGCGCAGCAGCTTGGCCTGGAGCGGCATGGTCATTTCCGTGAGCTCGTCGAGGAACAGCGTCCCGCCGTTGGCGACCTCGAGCAGTCCTGCCTTGTCGCGGTCGGCACCCGTGAAGGCACCCTTGCGATGGCCGAACATCTCGCTTTCGAGCAGATTCTCCGGCAGGGCGGCGCAGTTGATTGGCACCAGCTTGCGCTGGGCCCGCCGGCTGTTCTTGTGAATGAACTGCGCGATCATTTCCTTACCCGTGCCGCTTTCACCCGAGATCATGACACTTGCGTCGGTACCGGCGACTTTCTGGGCCAGATCGACGGCCTTGCGGAAGCTGGGGCTTTCCCCCAGCAGGGCCATGAGCTCGCCCGCACCGCTTTGGGTCACGAGCTGGGGGCGCGCGGCCACTCCGGCCGTTTGCTCGCGCGATTCGCGGGCGCTGGACACAGCATGAGCAGCACGACCTACCAGCACCTGCAGATGCGATGCGGAGAAGGGCTTGGGCAGGTAGTCCCAGGCGCCCATGCGCAGCGCTTCAATGCTGGAGGCAACGCTCGGGTTTCCGGTCATCACTACCACGATGGTGTCGCGATGCGTATCGAGGCAGCTGCGTAGAATATCGATGCCGCCAATCGGCGTCATGTAGAGATCCACCAGTACCAGGTCGAACTTTCTCCGGCGTACGAGCTCCAGTGCTTCTTCACCACGGCCCGTGCTGGTGACCGCGTGGCCGTCCATTTGCAGGACGGATGCCGTACCCTCGCGCAGTGTGCGGTCGTCGTCCACAACGAGGACGCGCATGCTGCTGCTGCTGGGCTCGCTGGGGGTGGAAGGGACAGCAGTGGATGTCATGCAGAGCGGGGAAGAATGATCAGGGGTGGGACGAATGCCCGTTGTCGCCGACAAGGCGAGAAATCAAACCGAATGATTGCTTCGGAGGGTGACGGTGACGAACGACCCCGGGTTGAAAAGTGTGGTGCGCGCGCCTCGGATGGCGCAAGCAGAGGCTGTTGCACTCCCTAGACGCACGAGCCGACAAAGCGTATCACGCATGCCACACAGGTGTACAGCGAACGGGAATGAGTTTCGCGTGGCAAGGCGAGTCGTCATGCGTGCGGTACAGTCCGTGCCGTCCTGCCCGTCTCCGGGCGAAGTCTGCCTCGTTCCGCCGGGAAGTCAAGGGAAACCGTTGACCCGCCCCTACACACACTGTCTCGTTTGTGCCACATTGGTCGATGTTTGTTGCGGGTCGCTTGGCTCTTCCGTCTTCCTCGCTGATCTTTCGCTGTTCCCTACTGCTCGCATTCCGGCGCGCATTCACCACTCCCTTGCCGAATGACAGGATCACATCTCCAGCCGGTTCCCGATAGCGACGCGCCACAGCAGTATCAGGAGACCGACGTGGGCGGCGGATGGGACGAAGGCGGCGTTCAGGAGCCCAACAAGGGCGCACAGCAGATTCAGCGTTATCTGGCGGCGATTTGGCGGTTCAAGTGGCTGGTGTTGCTCTTGAGCATCCTCGGCGGCATCGGTGGCACCATCGCAACCCGGTTCATAGAGCCCGAGTATGAGGTGCAGTCGGTGGTGCTGCTGACGCAGGACGATGGTCGAAATAGCCAGACGCCCGCCGATGGCTTTGCGCAGGCTGGCCTGCTCGACCTGATCACATCGTATCAGGTAGTGGATTCGGTCGTGACGCGCCTCAACTTGCACGTGAAGCCCGTAAGCGCCGTCGATACCACTCTGTTTCGCTCATTCCGGGCCGGCGCCGACGTACTGGGAGGAGAGTATTCGCTTCGTATAGAAGGCGGACAACAGTACCAGCTCATTCGGAACGATGTGCAGTTGGTGGAACGGGGGCAGCTCGGCGGCGTCATCGGTGGCCTGGTTCGTTTTTCCTGGCAGCCCAGTGCCTCTGCCTTGCAGGGGCGCTCCGAGGTCGACTTTGTGGTTCGCACGCCGCGTGAGGTGTCCAAGGAGCTGATTGGCAAACTGCGCATGCCCACCATGCGACCCGGTTCGCCCATTCTGCAGATCGCCTTGCGGGGCACCGATCCACTGCTCACCGAGGCGACGCTCAACCAGTGGACGGAAAACTTCGTCGCCGTCGCCACGCAATACAAAAAATCCAACGTCACCCAGCGAGCAACGATCTTGCAGGGGCAGCTCGAGTACGCGCGAGCCCAGCTCGCCGAGGCGGAGGGGGCGCTGCAGACATTCAAAATCCGCACCGCGACCATGCCGTCCGAAAGCCGCATTCCACAGATCGCGGGAACTGAACTCACCACCAATCCCGCATTCTCGGCGTATTTCAATCAACAGGTAACCTCCGAGCAGTTACGGCGCGATCGCGAGTGGATTGAACGTGCGCTGACCAGCGAAGCGGACGGCGGAGTGAAGGCCGAGGCGCTGCTGTCCGTGCCCAGCGTAAATAACGAGGCCGCGGCCACCAAGCTGCGCACCGATGTGGCCGAAGCACTGACGTTGGAATCGGAACTGCGACGCCTGCGCGCCACGCAAACTGAAGAGAATCCCATCTACCAGCGCGAGGCGGCGCGCCTGCAGCGGCTGCGCGGAACGGTTATTCCCGATGCTGCGCGAGCACTTCTACAACAGCTCGACCGCCGAGCGGCAGATTTGAATGTGCAGTTGGCAGAATCACAGCGGGATTTGCGCGACGCGCCCCCCCGTACCATCGAACTGGGTCGATTGGAGCGCCAGGTGTCGGTGGCCGATCAGCAGTACCGCTCGCTACTTATCCAGGCGCAGGATGCCACGCTCGCCGAGGTCACCACGCCGGTGGAACTGCGGGTGCTCGATCCGGCGGTGGCTCCGCTCGAACCCACGAGCAAGACCGGCCCGGTGCTCATTTTGGGTGGCATCGCCGCCGGACTTGCTCTGGGCATTGCCATCGCCATCCTGTTCGATCTGCTCGACAGGCGCTTCCGCTATCCGCAGCAGGCGACCGACGAACTCGGCCTGTTCATCCTTGGCGTCATTCCCCAGATCAGCCGCAAGAGCCGTCGCAACACCGAAGACGCTGCGCAGATGGTGGAAGCGTTCCGAACCATTCGGATGAATATGCGCTACGCGGTGGATCCGTCTCGGCCCTTTGCCGTGACCATATCCAGCCCGGGGCCCAGCGATGGCAAGTCGTTGGTGGCCAGCAATCTGGCGCTTTCGTTTGCCGACGGCGGCGCACGGGTAGTGTTGGTGGACGGCGATATCCGCCGCGGTGAGCTGCACGAGACGTTCAAGTCTTCGGCCAAGCCCGGCCTGGTGGACTATCTGGACGGAGCAGCACTTCTGGGCGAGGTGCTGCGTGGCACCCACCACCCGAACGTGACGTTGATTCCCTGCGGCAAGCGGCAGCGTCGCGGCCCGGAGCTGTTGACCGGCCCTCGGCTCACTCAGTTGGTGGGGCTGCTCAAGCGCGAATACGATGTGGTGATTGTGGATTCACCCCCGTTAGGCGCGGGTTCCGATGCCTACGCGCTGGGAATCGCGTCCGACAATATGGTGATCGTGCTGCGAGCCGGCCTGAGCGACCGGAAGATGGCCGCCGCCAAGATGCGCATGCTCGAAACGCTGCCGGTGCGTGTTCTGGGCGGCGTGCTCAACAGCATCGAGATGAGCGGCCATTACCAGTACTACTCGTACTTCCTGGATTACGCCGCGCACGACGAAGATCAGGTGAAGGCGCTGCCCAAGTCCGCACCATCCCGGGCGGCGGTTGTAAAGGCGGCAGGCGATTGAGCAACGGGTCGCGGCACCGGCACTTCGCGCACTCGAGGGCCATCAGGGCGCGCGTCGCGCAGCTGGCGGAGCTCCGCCGAGGTACGGTTGAGCATTTCGATGGTGTCGGGCGGCATCTCGTGGCCGTCGCTGGCGCACCACGCGGCGCGCAATCGCCATTGCTGTCCGCCGCCGCGCGGGGTGGAGTTGACAGCGTCTTCGAGCCGGGCGACAAAAGCCGCGGTTCCCTCGGTGCCGCTACCGTGGGTGAAAACGGCAAACTCTCCGCTTCCGGTGCGTCCCACCACATCGCTGGCTCGAGCCGTATTGCGCAACACATCGGCCAGCAGCGCCGCTTCGGCCGGCGGCGGTTCGCTGGACTGATCGCCGCGCACGAGGTCGGCCGCGATGGCAACGCAGCCAATGGGAGTGCGAAGCCGCTGCACATCGGCACTGATTTCACGCGCCCGTTTGGTGAGGCCGCGCAGCGAGTAGACACCCGTGGGCTGGTCGAGCAGGGATTCATTGCGAAAGCGATCAGCTCGTCGCTTCGCACTGGCAAAGGTTCGCAGCCTCGCCACGAACGAGGCGCCATCGAACGGATAGGCCAGGTATTCCCACACGCCCGCTTCGAGCGCTTCGAGCACGGCCTGCCGGTCCGGTTCGTCCGTGGTGATGAGCACGATCGGCAAGGCAGTGCCAAGATCGGACGTGGCCTGCAACGCTCGCGCGAGCTCGGCACCGGAGATGTCGGCCAGTCGCGTATCGCTCACGACGACATCGGCGACCCCGTCCATTCCCAGCGACAGCGCATCTCGCCCCGCGTAAGCGCGCACCGAGACCATGCCCTGCTCGGCGACGAGCGCATCGATACTGCGCGCCAGCCACTCCTGATCGGAGACCATGAGAATGACCGGCGGTCGCGGAGTGGCGTCGGGTGTGAACACTGTATTGTAGAGGGACGTGTGGCGCGAATCAGCAATGTCAAACAGCGGCACTGAGCTTCCTATATGCAGAACTCATGCAACTGCGACCAAAATCACAAAAAAAGTCCTCGGCTCACTGTGATACGAAGCGGTAACATCGCTTCGAGGTTCACGGCCGATGAAGGGCCTGCAACAAGAAAGTGGTGACTCAACGCCTCGGGTGCTGTTGCGGCGCCGCAACGGTATGCCTTGAAATCGCGCCTCTCTTCACCAACCAACGTTCCCGTGCGCTTCAGCCAGCTTGTTGTTACTGACAGTTTACGGCACATCATGTGCCGCTCACGCTCGGAGAGCGCCTTGAGAAAAAATGGAGTGTCTCTGGCGTTGCTGCTCGCAATGTCCATGCTGACATCAGCGTGCTTCAAGCGGCCGGATTTCATGATTCGGGTCGATCCGGCGGTGGTGCCGCTGGTCAATGCAACGCGCACGGAACTGAGTTCTCGGGTGGCCGAACTCGAGCAGCAGATTGCCGCGGGTGGCCTTCGGGGCAATGCCCTGCGCGATGCCAATCAGGAGCTCGAGCGGCTGCGCACGCGGCTCGAGCGCGGCGATTTCAGGACGGGGGACCAGCTGATCGTGACGGTGGTGTCTCTGGAGGAGGCGCAGGCAGATACGGTCACGGTGCGTGAGGATCTGGCTATCTCTTTGCGAGCGCTGCCCGATGCATCGGTGGCTGGTGTCTTGCGGAGCGAGCTGCAGCAGAAGCTGCAGGCGCACGTAGACCGCTATCTGGTCGCTCATAACGTTCGCACGCTCATCCTGACACGGATTCAGATGCTGGGCGGCGTTGCCCAACCCGGTTTTTACGCCATCTCGCCGGATCGATCCATTACAGAGCTGATCACGATCGCGGGCGGTCCGGGGCCACTGGCCAAGCTGGATGAGGTCTCGGTGCGCCGCGAGGGCAGGCTCATCGTAAAACCGAGTATGTGGCGGGATGCCGTGAACTCTGGCACGACCGTTGCTCAACTGGGTCTTATATCGGGCGATGTGGTTGAAGTCGGCGTCAGGAAACAGCGAGATCTTTTCCAGATCGTGCAAATCATCGCATTTCTCAGTACGTCGGCCTTCGCGCTGATCAGTCTGCTTCAGTTTATCTACAGAGAACCGGAATGAGGTTATAGGACATGCACATCACGATAGACGCCACACCGGAGTTCAGCAGCTTGGTTGGAGCGCCTCGCACCCCCGCGCGTGCGTTTCCGCCTGTGCTCCTGCCCGCTCGCGGTTCGGCCCTGCCGGCGTCCATTTCCACCCCCGCACCAGCGCCTGATACGGGAACGGATCGTGATGAGGAGTCGTCGCTCGAGCCGCGCCCGCGCTCCGAGCTTGCTTGCCGGGTGCTCAACCTGTGTGTGGCGATTCTGCTCACGCTCATCACACTCCCGATCACGCTGCTCGCGGCTCTGGTGATCAAGCTCAGCTCGCCTGGGCCTGTGCTGTATACGCAGACACGAGTGGGGCTCGACAGGCGCTGGAATCGCACGCGGGCCTTGCACGAGCGCCGCCGCGAAAACCTGGGTGGCGAACAGTTCACGATCTACAAGTTCCGCTCCATGAGGGTGGATGCCGAGGTTGGTGGGCAGGCCGTCTGGGCAACGCAGGATGATGATCGTGTGACGAAAGTGGGGCGGATACTTCGGGCGACGCGCATCGACGAGTTGCCGCAGTTGCTGAACGTATTTCGCGGCGAGATGAACATCGTCGGGCCCCGGCCGGAGCGTCCGAGTATTTTCGTACGGCTTCGGGAAGAGATCGTCCTGCTCCCGGTTCGCCAGCGCGTCAAGCCCGGCATCACGGGCTGGGCCCAGATCAACCGCAGCTATGACACCGATGTTGACGGCGTTCGGGAAAAGCTGCGTCTCGATCTGGAATATCTGCGCTCGCAGTCCATCGCCACCGACTTGCGCATCATGCTGCGCACGGTGCCCGTGATGCTCTTTCGAATTGGTGGTTGGTAAGTTCGCCGCAACCCAGCACTGCTGACGAGCTGCATGTCGGGCTGGTCGTCGCCCCCAGTCACATGGGCGGGCTGGAAACGGTAGTAGCGCAGCTGATCGACGCGTCACATGCGGCGCCGTCGGTCCGGCTCACCTGCTTCGCGCTCCTGCCGGACGACGCGCCGCTGCCGGCCCCGTTCGCCGCGCTGTCTGAGCGAGGGATTGTCATTCAGCGCATTTCCGCCGCGCACCGCGCCTATCCCCGTCACTACAGGGGGCTGCGCCGAGCACTGGTGCACTCGGGGGTAAACCTCATACACAGCCACGGCTACCACGCCGATGTGCTGGCCGGCTTGCTCGCAGGTCCACTGCGCATTCCGCACGTTTCCACCTTGCACGGCTTCGTTGGCGGCTCGCGTCGCGGGCGTGCGTACGAGTGGCTGCAAATCTCCACGTTGCGACGCGCCTCTGCGGTGGTTGCCGTGTCGGATTCGGTGGCCGCCATTGCGCACGCGAGGGGTGTGAAACTATCGCGTGTGCACGTGATTCCAAACGCCGCACCCGGCGGCGAGTGCTTGTCGCGCGCCGTTGCGCAGGAGGCGCTGGGTCTATCTGTAAGCCAGCAGCCCGGGGCGATCGCTGACGATGGATCGCCAGGTCGCGCACCGCTGCTTGGCTGGATCGGACGTATGAGTGCGGAGAAGGAACCACTCGCGTTGGTTGCTGTGCTGAAGGCGCTCCGCGACGCTGCGGTACCCGCTACCGGTGTGATGATTGGCGACGGGCCGCTCATGCCCGAAGTGCGCAAGGCGGCCGCCCAGCTCATCCGCTCGGGCGCCCTGCTGCTCACAGGAGTAGTGCCAGATGCCGGGCGTCTGGTCAGTGCCTTCGACGCGTTACTGATCACCTCGTCGACTGAGGGCACGCCCATGGTGGCACTCGAAGCCATGCGGGCCGGTGTGCCGGTGATCAGCACGGCGGTAGGAGGCGTGCCCGCCATGTTGGAAGAACAGTGCGGGCTGCTGGTGCCTCACGGTGACACGGAAGCCATGCAGAACGCCGTAGTGCGGCTGATGCAGGACCCCGCGCTGGTTCACGCCATCGCCGACCGGGCACGAAAGCGCGTCAGCGAACGGTTTTCCCGAGTCGCATGGTGGAACACGCATGTGCAGCTCTATACGGATCTCGTGCGCGCGGCGGGCGACCTTGACGGCCAACCACCTACGCGGGCCGCGCGCTAGCGTCTGGGGGCGGAGGGGGGTTGCGACGATTCAGCGGCAATCTCGCGGCCCAGCACAAACCGGAAGAGTGTTTGCATGGCCTCCTGACAATCGCTGGCCCCGCACGGCGTGCTCACCGCCACAAGCTCTGATGGCGGTGCGTTCGATTTCGCAAACGCCACCAGCTCGAGCATCTTCGCTTCCGTGGACGAGTGGGTATTCAAGCCCGCCACATTGAACCAATGCCAGACGAGACGCGCGCCACCGTTCGTGCGCACGGCCGTGGCACTGATCATTCGGCCAGTCTCGTCGACCGGACCGAGCAACTGCTGGCCCATGCCTCCGGCGGATGAGATATGGTTCACGCCGCTGATGAGTTCTCTGCCCTGGCCCTGATCGGCATACAGGAACCGGTCTACCTGCACCGCCACGTCGCCATTGGTCCATCGCTCAACACGATGCTCGTCGGCGCCGCCATACTCCGGCGCCCAAGCCTTCGCGGAGTCTGTTTCCACGGCGCCGACAGAGGTCGACGGGCTCGATACGGATCCCGCCTCACTCAGCGACCACTGGCCGTCTGGCGTGACGCCCGACGCTCGCTCGGAGGCCTGGCCCGTTGCTGCGCGCCCGCCCAGCAGGAAAAACAGCGCCGGACCGACAATCGCCGTGGCGACGGCCAGCGTCACGATTGGCGTAGAGACCTTGAACACACCACCCTTTGCAGCCTTCGCCTGTCGGCGAGGAGGCTGCGGTGATTCGCTTTCCGAAAGCGATCGCGAATGAGTTCCGGCGGCCGGGTCAGTTTTGACGGCGGCTGCGGAAAGCCGGGCATCATATGCCTCGACGCGCCGGGTCAGCATGAAGAACACGATCATGGCAGCGCCAAAAATCAGCCAGCCGTACAGCGCATGTTCCGCTATGAGCGGCGACTGCATCTCGGTCACATGGCCTACGACAATCAGTCCGAAGACACGCAGCCAGTTGGACACGATGGCAAGCGCGAGCGCGATCGCCACCGCAACCCCACGAGCTTTCCAAGTGTTGAGGAATGCGAGGGAATAGATCACGCTCACCAGAAGGCCAGTCTCGAAGTAGTTCAGACCAGCGCATCCGCTCGCGACCCAGAACACTCCTGAGGGAATCTCGATCTGCTCCCCGCGAATGTCCGCCTGAATGCCTGACAGCTTGAGCAGCACACTGTTGGCCATCACTGTCATGGACTGCAGCGGACGAATCAGCACGCCCCAGATCGGCACCGCGAGAAAGAACGTTCCGACAATCGGCAGAGCTGCGACAAACGATTGCTTTCCGAGCACCGCGAGCAGCCAGAAAAGAACGATCATCGGCAGCACGGCCTGATGCACGACTTGCACATTCAGTACGAAGGCCAGGAGCCAGAACAAACTCATGCCGAACAACAACGCACTGACGACCGGCATGGGAGTTCGTGCGGACATGAGCCGCTCACGATCCTTCCAGGCGAGGTAGCCGCAGAAGATGGCCACCACGAATCCTTGCCCGCCTCGATCCAGCCAGGCTACCGGAAAGCTGGCCAACGTAGGCCAGAACGCCAATAACGTCAGTCCCAGTCCCAGCGCGAGTGCGGGGGTCGGCGCTGCCCGACGTGTTGTCTGATCGGCGGCGCGATCGAGGGGAAGCGTTGGGGTGGAAAGGGTGCTCATGGGCAAATGGAAGGAGAAGGCTACCGCGTCAATCTAGTGCAACATTGAAGCCATGGCCGCGCACGCCAGCGGACTCTTGTGACTGGGGCGCTGTTACCCGACGTTGCTGCGCCTATGCAACAGATCCGTCTCCAGCGTGGCTGGGGACGAAAGTGCGCGAAATCCCTGTCAGCCTCACCCGCCCTCCTTTCTCCTCACCACCATGGACTGATCATGCTCAAGCGAATAGCAACTGCCATCGCGTTGGCAGCTGTCCTTGGCCAGTCGGCCACTGCGCAGCACCTGTAGACATCGAGCTCAAGTTGCTTGTGGATGTCTCGGGAAGTGTGAGCGCCACCGAGTATCTGCTTCAGAAGAACGGCTACGTGAACGTGTTCAACAACGCGTCCCTCTGGAATTCCTTCGCCGGCAGTGGGAGAACGCTCGCCGTGAGCTACACGGAGTGGGCGTCGAGCGCCCAGCTGCGCACCAGCTGGGTCACTATCACGGACGCTGCGTCTGCAGCCACATTATGTCTCGCAATCTCAGCTCACCCGCTTCGTCTTCTTCCTGAGAAAGTCCATCAGGATGAACTGACCGAGTGTCATCGTATTGGTGAAGTACGCCTTGCCGCGCGAGATCTCGCACATGCGGCGCACGAACTCCACCAGCGCCCGGTCCCGCGCGAGCATGAACGTATTGATCGCGATCGAACTCTTCCGGCAGGCCGCCACCTCGCGCAGAGTCTCCGAGAGCACGTATCCGTCCAGCCCCATGCTGTTCTTGTAGATCTGACCATCGGGCATGGTCAGCGCACTGGGCTTGCCGTCGGTGATCATGATGATCTGACGCATATCCTTGCGCTGCGCCATGAGCAGACGCCGAGCGAGTCGTAATCCCTCGGCCGTGTTCGTGTGGTACGGTCCCACCTGCGCACCAGCCAACTTCGCGATCGGGATCTCCTCGGCCGAGTCGTGAAACAGCACGACCTTGATCGTATCGCCCGGAAATTGCGTACGGATGAGGTGGGTGAGTGCGAGCGCCACCTTCTTCGCCGGAGTAAATCGGTCCTCACCGTACAGGATCATGCTGTGCGAAGTGTCGAGCATGAGCACCGTGGCGCAACTCGAGCGATACTCCGACTGTCGCACCATGAGATCGCTGTAGTCGAGATCCATGGGCACCTCGAGCGAGCCGGTGCGCGCCAGTGCATTCGTCAGCGTACCGGGCACATCGAGGTTGAGAACGTCGCCGAACTCGTAGGGCTTGCTCCAGGCGTCGGCCTCGATGCCGGTGCTCAGGTGCGGCGTGTCGTGCGCGCCAATGCTGCTCTTGCCGAGTGAGCCCAGCAGGTGACGAAGCGTGCGATGCCCAAGGAAGTCCATGCCGCGGTCCGTGAGCTTGAACTGCACGTCTCGCGCGGCCGCCTGACCGATCGAGCCCTTGCCGGTGACCGGTTGGTGTCCAGATGGCACCTCGCCGCCCTGATCCAGCGTCAGGAGGCCATCGGCCACCAGACGCTGCACCAACCCGTCAAGCAGTTCCGCAAGCTTCGCTTCGCTGACCTCGTCGCCTTCGCCGCGCAGCGCCTTGAGCATTTCAGGCGTGAGCTGGCCACCCTCGATAAGGGCCTTGAGAATTGCCTCCTTCAGTCCGTCAAGTGAGCGATCGGCGTCCTCCCCGGGTTCACCCCACCAGGTTCGCTGGTCCGCACCGCCGGCAAATCCCGACTGCAACAGAAAATCACTGAGCTGGTCGAGCAGATTCTGGAGGTCGACCGCATCGGCGAGCTCCGGATTGAACTTGGTATAGCTGTGCAGTCGCACGATGAACTCGGGCAGCGGGAAGGAAGGCTCTCAATCAACATACGCCGCAGTTGCCGCTCCTGATCCAATTGCGCATTCACGCACACACCCGGCGATCTTTCGCGCACATGCAAGCCGCTCCCGCGTCCAGAAATCCCTTCGCCGTACTTCGCCGGCACCGCGAGTACCGCATTTTCTGGATGGGACAGACGGCCTCGCTCGTGGGCACCTGGATGCAGTCCATGGCGCAGGGCTGGCTGGCCCTGCAGCTATCCGACAGCGCGCTCGTGGTGGGGCTGGTGGCCAGCATGAACGCGCTGCCCATGCTGCTCTTCTCGTTTCACGCCGGCGCTATGGCCGACCGCGGGGATCGACTGCGCATCGTACGCCTCGCTCAGACCGTTTTCCTCCTCGAAGCGACCACGCTCTGGCTACTGACCTGGAGCGGCTTGATCACTGTTCCGCTACTCATGGTGCTCGCTGCCGTGCACGGCGCCTGTTCCACGATCGAGATTCCGGCGCGACAGGCGCTTGTGTTCGAGCTGGTCGGCCGCGAGGACCTGCAGCCGGCAATCGCACTCAACTCGAGCGGCTTCAACCTCGCGCGCGTGGTCGGGCCTGCAATCGGCGGGGTGGTCATCGCCAATCTCGGACTTGCCTGGTGCTTCGGACTGAACGCCGTCAGCTACGGCTTCGTGCTGTGGGGGCTGTATCGCGTGCAGGCGGCCCGGCCGCCGGTTGACGCCAAGGACACCGTCGAATGGAGTATCGCGCTGCTGAAAGAGACCGCTCGCTCGAGCAATCAGCGCGCGCTCGACGGACTGCGCTATCTGCTGCGACCCGGACTCACACGCGACCTGCTCGCAATGGTCGCCGTCGGCGCGATCTTCGCCGGCCCGATCATCACGCTCATGCCCGTCTTTGCGCGTGAACGACTTGCGCTTGGCGCCGGCGGCTACGGATCATTGCTGTCCGCGCTTGGTGTCGGGGGCGTGATCGGCGCGTTGATGCTCGCCGGACCGCTCTCTCAGGCCCCGCGCGGACGACTGCTTGCTGCGGCATCGGTGGGTTATCCGGTGCTGCTGCTGGCGCTCTCGCTCACACGCACGATGTGGGTGGCGCTGGCGCTGCTACCGCTCGTAGGCGCGGCGCTGATCACATTCAACTCACTCGCCAATGGCATTTTGCAGACGCTCGTGGACGACGAATACCGCGGCCGCCTGATGGCGCTTTATGGATTGATCGTGATTGGACTGTCGCAGAGCGCCGGCGCACTGTCATCGGGGGCGGTCGCGCGCGTCTTCGGCGTGCATTGGGCGGTGGGTTCCGGTGCGGCAATCACGTTGCTGTACGCCGTGTCCACCCTCAGGCGTCGCGCGCAGATCGCGGAGATGTAGCCGTACGGCCGATCTCGATCATATCGCCGATATCCCACTCGAACCGCATCCCCCCGATCTAGAACACACTCATGATGAGTGATTCGAGGATCACGAGTCCGAAGTACGCCACGATCGGCGAGATATCGATCGGACCGAACGTGGGCAGCACGCGACGCAGCGGTGTGAGGATCGGATCCGTGAGCACGAAGGCCCAACGCCACCACTTCTTGTAAGGTGACCCTCCCACCCAACTCGCAATCACCCGCGCGATGATCGCCAGCTTGAGCACGGCAAACGTCCAGCTCACGAGCAGGCGCACGATGCCCCGCGGTCCCGAGCGCACCGCGAACTCGGCCACCGAGAGCTGCCCGATCAGGAACTGCATGGCCGAGATCAGCAGCAGCCCGCCAACGACTACCGCCGCCAACGTCCACCATGGTGCGTTGCCCGGCTGACCTCCGGCGAGCAGCAGCCGCTTCTCCGCCGGCTTGAACATCGGGTCCACGCGCTGACGTGTGAAGCGCCCGATCCCGGAGAACGGCGAGATGCGCCGTGTCTGAGCCGCCCACGAAGCGAGCGCGCCGAGACCGGTCAGCACGGCGACGCCAAGCACCAGCGGACGAATGACCGCGAGCGTAATGGAGAGCACATCGATGATGGGGCGCATCAAGCAAAACTCATCGATGCGGCCGCATGTCTCAAGGGTTGGCGGGCGCGGATCGGCAGTTGCGCCGCAGCGGACAGACGTCGCAGCGGGCCACACGCGCGGTGCAAACGAGTGCGCCCAGCTCCATGATCGCCTGATTGTGGGTCCATGCGGCCTGACCGGCCCGCGGCATGACCGCGTTCGCGAGCGCCCACGCCACGCGCTGCCCGATTCCGCTCTTGGGAGAATGCTCGCGGGCGTACAGCCGGAGCAACACGCGGGCCACATTGGTGTCCACGAGCGCGGCTCGCTTTTCGTACGCGAAGCTGGCGACGGCTCCCGCCGTGTACGCGCCAACGCCGGGCAGCGCCTGCAAGGCCGCTGGATCACTGGGGATCGCATGATTCGGCTCGCCGTTGGGCGAAACGGTGCGCGCGAGCTGCTGCAGGTTGCGCGCGCGGGCGTAGTAGCCGAGCCCCTGCCAGGCGTCGCGCACCTGGG
>JBGTFN010000070.1:0-1743 GCA_041747275.1 Gemmatimonadaceae bacterium
CAACGCCACCGCCGAACCGGCAGATGCAGCCGCGGGTACCACCACAGAAGACGCCAAGGTGCCCACGCTCAGCGCTCCGCCGCCCACCGTCAAGCCTCCGGTCGGTGACTCAATGGGGCGTCCGCCGATTCCACCCTCGCGCGACTGACATGCCTGCATCAGCCATGATCAAAGCACGTCGTCTGACCGTTACGCACCTGATTGCAGCGGCGAGCGTGATCGCATTCGCCTTCCCGTCGCTCACGACGCGCAGCGCGGAAGCGCAGGCACGCAGCGCGGCACCTTCGTCCTCAGCATCACTGCTCATCACCGTACATGAACTCGACGCGCTTCGTGGCAACGCGAACGTCGTGCTCCTGCAGGTGGGCACGCCGACGCAGTTCGCCGACGCGCATGTGCCAGGCGCGCGCCCCGTTGCGCTCAACGACATCTCAACGCCTCGCGTGCAGGGCGCGCTCATTCTCGAAGTGCCCGACACGCCAACGCTCGAGCGCTGGGCGCGATCGGTCGGCATCACTGACAAGAGCCGCATCATTGTCGTGCCAAGCAACGATACGCTGCAGTCGAGCACCCGCGTGTTTCTCACGCTTGCGTTCATGGGCTTCGCCGACCGTACGTCGCTGCTCAATGGTGGACTTTCCGCCTGGCGCGCGAGCGGCAAGCCGGTGGAAACAGGTGAGGCTGCACCGATTGCGGCGTCCAGCGGAGCGCTGAGCGTCAAGCGCGACTCATCGGTCATCGCAGTCATCACCGATGTCGACGCGGCAATCACGCAAACCAATACCGCAGTCGTTGATGCGCGCATGCCCAACTTCTACGCCGGTCAGGGGGGCGGCTATCCGCGACCCGGACACATTCCCACGGCCGTGAACATCCCCCTGTCACTCGTCGCGGAGAACGGCCTGTTCAAGAGTGCTGACGAGCTGCGCGCGCTGTTCACCGACGCGGGCGTCAAGCCTGGTGACCGTGTCATTACCTACTGTCACATCGGCCAGCAGGCGTCGCTGCTCTGGTTTGTCGCGCGTCAGCTCGGCTACGACGCTCGCGTGTTCGACGGATCGTTCCAGCAGTGGAGCGGAAGCGACCGCGCACTCGTATCGCCAACTCCCTGACGCCTAAAGCGTTCGCTTTCCCAGCGCGCTCAGGATCAGCTCTACCGCCAGCTCGGCCGTGCGATTCACACGGTCGAGCACGGGATTGATCTCCACCAGGTCCATGCCCACGAGGCGTCCGGTATCGGCGAGCAGTTCCATCGCGAGATGTGCTTCGCGGTAGGTGGCCCCACCGGGCACCGGCGTACCAACGCCCGGCGCTTCGCTCGGATCGATCCAGTCCGCGTCGCATGAGAGGTAGATGCCGCCGGTATCCGTACCCGCGCGCTCGATCGCCTCGTGCAGCACCGTGGTCAGTCCGCGCTCGTCTACATCGCGCATCGTATAGGCGCGAATGCCGAGCGTGCGGATGAGATCACGTTCGGCAGTGTCCACGTCGCGCAGGCCCACGTACACGATGTCCTCGGATCGAATCGCCGGTGAGGGCGTTGCAAGAGACGCCATCGCGGGATCGCCATGACCCAACAGGTGAGCGACCGGCATGCCGTGCACGTTGCCTGACAGACTGCTTTCGGGCGTATTGATATCGCCGTGCGCGTCGAGCCAGATCACACCCAACCGCTGCCCACGTTCGGCCAGCGCCGTAGCCGCGCCGGCGACTGACCCGGCGCTCAGGCTATGATCGCCGCCC
>JBGTFN010000071.1:0-7895 GCA_041747275.1 Gemmatimonadaceae bacterium
CCCGGACACGCGGCGCTCTGGACGGGCGCATACGGCAACGTGAATGGCATCTCGGCTAACGCGCAGCCGAGGCTGCCGCGCTACGAGAACTCGATCACGTCGAACGTGTCGGGATACTTCGTGGACGGCCTGCGCGCCGAACCTATCTGGATCACGGCAGCACGTGCGGGACGACGGGTGGCAGGACATCACGGCACGCAGGCGCCGGGCGCGCCGGGATACCCATACATCGACCGCCCGGACGCGACACTCGATTCGGCACGCGCCGCAGCGACGCGCGTCCTGCAGTCGGACCATCTGCTGGTGATGAACGGATACAACGTATCCGTTGCACCGTCGATGCTCATCACTGAGCGCGACAGCAAGCCGCGCGCTGCTGCCCCATGGCGCGGCATCGCTTCACTACGCTCGGGCGTCGAGCCGCTCGAGATTGCATGGCTGGCGGGCGCTGACTCGGTTTTTGGACTGCTGCATGGCGCACGCACATACGATCGCGTGCTGCTCTCGGCCAGGCGAGACGCGGCGACCGGTGTGCTCGTGCATGCGGCGCCGGTGGAGTGGTTGGCTCCAGGCAACTCACGCGAACTCGCTGCGCATTTTCCCGACGCAGTGCTGGTCGAGACGTCGCGCGGCCCGGTGCCGTTCACCGGGCGCTTGTTCGCGCTTGCCGAGGACGCATCAACGTTCGAACTGCTCATTCCCGAGTTGCGCGTGGTGCAGGACAACAAGGATCGCGACGCGCGCGCATATCAGCAGGCGATCGGCGGCTGGTACGGCAATGCCGCACTCTCCGTGTACCGGAGCGGCCGCTTCGGTGCCACGCTGGCGGACGGTGGCAATGGCAGCGCCGAAGCACGCTACCTCGAGTCGCTGGAGCACATCACGCGACAGTTCGTGCGGGGCAGCCAGTGGATGTGGCGAACGCACAATGCCGAGTTGATGCTGGACTACTTTCCGCTCATCGATGAAGTCGATCACGAGTGGTATGGATACGTCGATTCGACCACCGATCGCTACAACCCGGCACTGGGTGCGCGCGTGCAGGAGTTTCGAGTGCGGGCATGGTCACTGGCCGACATGAGGCTGCGCGCCCTGCACGCACTTGTCGCAAATGACACGTCGGCTACGCTGATCGTCTCCGGCGATCATGGTATGCGTACGTTCTGGCGCGGCTTCCGGCCCAACGCGGCGCTGCGTCAAGCCGGCTTGCTTGCGCTCGATAGCGCAGGACGCGTGGATCTCTCGCGCACGAAGGCGTATTCACCAAACGGCTACTACGTGATGCTGAACCGCACGGCGTGGAAGCAGGGCATTGTAACGCCCGCCGAGGAAGACGCAGTGCTCGATGCAGCGGATCGCGCATTGCGCGCCGCGCGTTCACCGGAAGGCAAGCCAATCGTCACGCAGACTTGGCGTGCCGATGCGCCGGGCGCCGACACTCTGGGACTCGGCGGACCATCCGGTGGGGATCTCTACTACGAGGTGGCGCGTGGCTACACATGGAATGCGGGACTCGGCGATCCAGTGAGCACGGAGTTGTCACGACCCGGCTCGACACACGGATTTCCGTCCACCAGTCCCGAGATGCACACGGTGCTGTGCATGTGGGGCAGCGGCATCGCCGCGCAGCGCATCGGACCCGTGCGCAGCAGTGACGCGGCGCTCGTGACATCGGATTGGCTGGGCATTCCGCATCCGGCAAACGCGCAGGGGTTCTCGCCCTATCGCGCGCTGCTGGGTCGCTAGCGATCAATCAGCTCGGCCCGCGCGCGCGATGCATCGCGGCCTTGAGCTCAAGATCAGGCAACGCAGTGCGCAACAGCGCATCGATGCGCTGCAGTCGCGCGACCGCCGAGCGTTCCTCGAGAATGGCCTGGCGCTCGGTGATATCGATTTCGATCATGGCCGCGACCGCGTACGCCAGATGTGCGCCGTCCTCCGGCAGGTCGGGTACCGGCGATTCGTCGTCATTGAGAGTGAACACCGCCCGCACCACCTTGCGAAAGTTGGCGATTACTTCATCGCTCACTACCGCCATCGCGACGGGTGACGCGCCAGGTTCATCGTCTACCATGTGCACCTGGGCGACGTGATACGGCGCCGGGTCTTCGATGAACTCTTCAAGTGCGAAACGTTCGCGGCCGATCACCACAATGTTGGACCGACCGTCTTCCATGGTGTCCGCATCGGTCACCTCGGCGATGCAGCCCACGCGGCCAGCCGGTAGTGCGCGTTCGTCCACGCCCGGCATCGCGCAGATAATGCCGAATCGGCGGTCACCCGCCTGCACATCGCTGAGCAGTTGGCGATAGCGCGGCTCGAACAGATGCAGCGGCACCGCAAGGCCCGGGTAAAGCACCATGCCGAGCGGGAAGATCGGAAGTTGGCGGGAAGTCACAGGCGGAAGATAATGCAGCCGGCGGCTACTCGTGGCGGATGGCGTCGATGGGATCCAGTCGCGCTGCGCGGCGCGCCGGATAGGTGCCGAATACAAGACCGACGAACAACGCACTGAGTACGGCCACTGCGACCGTGCTCCACGAGATGCTGGCGTAGATGAACATCCCCGTGAGTCTGGAGCGCATCAGCGCCGTGATTGCGTATGCGCCCGTGAGCCCCAGCAGCACGCCAAGTCCGCTGCCCAGTGACGCGACAGCGACCGACTCCGCAAGGAACTGCCACAGCACATCGCGACTGCGCGCACCCATCGCCTTGCGAATGCCGATCTCACGAGTGCGCTCCGTGACCGATGCGAGCAGCACGTTCATGATGCCGATGCCGCCCACGAGCAACGAGATGCCGGTGATCGCGCCCATGAACAGTTTGAACAGCAGCACGCCCTGTGTGGCCTGCGCGAGCCGCCCTTCGTTGCTGCGAATCGATGTGGTGCCCGCGCCGAATCGCGCGTCGGCCCAGCGCGTGACACGTGCCTTCACCGAGTCCGCTTTCTCGACGCGCGCGAGCTTGCCGAGCATGAGAACCACTCGCGGACGCGCCGCCCGGGGCAATGCAGAATCAGCGGCGTTCAGGCTGATCCAGGCGCGTTCCTCTGGCGTGGAGTCTGCCGTCACGCCGCGCACTTCGAATGTGGTGCCCTGCAGGCGAATGGAACGGCCGACCATGTCATTCACATCAGCGAGTGAATCGGCAGCGGCAAAGCGCTCGGCCAGCGCGCGCGTGATCACGGTGCGAGGCGGTGCCAGAGCATCGATGTCGGCCTCGCTCAGCAATGCTCCTGCACCCAGCACGACAGGCGAAAGCGCCGACCATCCTTCTGTGGTTGCCGTGACACTGACCATGCGTCGCACGCGTCCGGCACTGTCTGTGGCCTCGGCGCGACCGCTGATGTCGGCCGAGATGGAGCTGATTCCCGGTATTGACGATGCCGCGCGCGCGTCGGCCACGGAGAACTGCGGGTAGCTGTCGAGCGGAAACTGCTGTCCGTCCACTTCCTCGGTGGTGACCGGCACCAGGTTGAAGAACTGGATGCTGGTGGTGGTCTCGAGCTGTTCGCGCATGGTCTGCTCCATGCCGTCTCCTACCGACAGCACGGCGACCAGTGACGCGACACCGATGATCACACCCAGCGTCGAGAGCACGGTGCGCATAGGGTTGGCGAACAGCGCGCTGATGCCAACGCGAAGGTTCTGCGTGAAGGCGGTCGCAATTTGCCGGTCGCTCATGGCGCCTCGACAACGGGAGTGATGCGCCACTGCACGAGGAACGGTACGTCGTCATCATCGGTGACAACTCCCCAGACGAGATCGCCACGCGCGCCGAGCAGCGTGCTGCGCTGCGGCATGACGATGCGCGCAAAGAACTCACCGTCCGACTCGTAGATGTCGTACCACGTCGGCTCACGCCACGTGGTGACCGGGCGTGGTGGCGGGCTGCCGATGACTGCCGGCGTGGGCTGCGTGGTGCGCTCGCTTTCCGGAATCAGTACGCCCGGTGCGGACACCTGGACCCAGAGCCGGTTGTCGGCCGTGGCCTTGAGTGAGCGAATGGCCGGCTTGACGTCTGGAAGTGCGGGCCCGTTCCAGCGCCAATCCGGCATTGATTGCTGAATCTGATATTCAACGGTTTCGCGCGAATTGGTGCGTTCGCCGTCGGTGGTAGGCACCACGGCAGTCTCGCGTTCGATGCGCATCGGTCGCGTGCCGTTTGAAAAGCGAATGACATACTCGCGTCCAAACGCCACAGCGAGCTGCCCGTCCGGACGCAGCGCGTCGACTGGCCTTGGCGAGAACGGAAGTCCGAACACGATTGACATGCCTTCATTCGCAGCCGTCACTACCGCCGGTCGTTCTGCGGACTGCGGTACGCGGACGGTGTCGGTCACGAGACCGGTGCTGTCGTACAGGAAATAGGCGGAGGGACGCGGGCCGGGCGGAGGCGGTTCGCCACCGAGCGCATAGTCCGGCAGCGTGGTGTTCAGCGCCATCGCGTGAGCATCAACCGGGTGCAGCGCATCGAACATCCACATGCCAGTGACCGGCGGCTTCCATTCGCTGTGCACGCTGCCATCCGCACCGTAGAGCGTGATGCGCGCCGTGGCCGGATCCCAGAAGGCAAGCCTCCCGTCGGCGAGGTACGTCATGCCGTTGCTCTGCGTGTATTCGCCCGGTCCCGAGCCCTTCCGACCAATAGTGCGCAGATAGTGACCGTTGGCGTCATATGTGCGCAGTGTCGGGCCCGTGAAATCGAAGACGGCGACGGTGCCGTCGCCCTTCGACGAGAAGCCGTTGATGCCCCCGAAACTGATCGTGGAGTCCGCGCCCTCGACATCTCCCACCCGCCACACTTCGGTGAGCGTGTGTGTGCCCACCTCAGGAATCACGCCTCTGGTGCGAACCACGAGGGTGTCGCCAACGGTGGTGCTGGTGGACGCGATCGCATTGCCTCCGTTGCGGCTGCCGTCGCCGCAAGCAGTGGTGGCAAGTGCGATAGCGGCCAGCACCGCGGCGAGTGCTCTGCGCAAGGTACGGCGCGCTCCGGGCAAGGGCGTCCTGATGACAGCGGTCATGGGCAGTCGGATGTGGGGGCAGACGCGCGACGGGGCGGCGCAGGAAGAGGCTCGCCCAGCGAGAGTAGCGCCCTCGCCTTACGCCCGCGAGGCGCGATTGGTTACCTCCTGTGAGCAATTGACATTGAACATGCGTTCAACGAGCTTCAGGCTGCAACGGCCAGCACCCTGTTGAGCCTCGCCCAATCCTCTGTCCGCTCATGCCTGGCCGCAAAGCTCCCGAGTCTGTTCGTCGAGACGAAATCCTCAGCGCTGCGTATCGTGTCGCGGCGCGGGATCGCCTTGGCGGCCTCACGATTCGTGCGGTCGCGAGCGAAGCGGGCGTCAGCGCCGGACTGCTGCTCTTTCATTTCGAGTCCAAGGACGGCCTGCTGGTCGACCTGCTCGACTGGATGCTCTCGCACACGATCGTGGCCGGTGAGTTGCATCGGCGGCCGCCTGCGGGCACGCCGCCGATCGCGTGGCTATTGGCCATGGTCGAGCGCGACCTCGCGCATCTGCTCAAGCAGCGAGAGCGCGTCGAGCTGTTCTACGACTACTGGGTGCTCGGCACTCGGCACCCAGTGATTCGTCGGCTCATTCGCCGCGCGCTGCACCGTTACCGCGATGCCTTCCGTCCAGCGGCGCAGGCGATCATCGCGGAACATCCGGAGCGCTACGCAGGCTTGTCTGCCGATGATCTCGCCGGAGTTTGCGCGGCGTTCATTGAAGGCTGCGCCACACAAACAATTCTTGATCCGTCCCGCTTCGACGCGGTGCGCGCCATGGCCACGCTACACGCGCTGGTGGTGCCGTCCCCGTCGTCGTCAGTGTCTGAACTTCCCCTTTGACCCTTTCAGGGCCTGACCGGAGTGCCGTTGTCCAGTTCTGCATCAGCTGCTGCATCAGCTTCGACCAATACGACCGCTTCCGCCACGAGCAACGTTTCGACGTCAGCCGCGCATGCACACGAGCCGGGCCACGACGACACCGTGTATCCCGGCAAGTTTCTGTTCGTGACACTTCACCTCGCCTGCTTTGCCGCGATCCTGACGGGCGTTACGCAGACTGCGCTCGTGCTCGCGCTCGTGCTCTACGTGGTGCGCATGTTCGGCGTCACCGCGGGCTACCATCGCTACTTCTCGCATCGCACCTTCAAGACGAGTCGGGTGATGCAGTTTTTGCTCGCGTTCCTCGCGCAGACCACGGCGCAGAAGGGCACGCTGTGGTGGGCGTCGCATCACAGGCACCATCACCGGCACAGCGACACGGAACTCGATGTGCACTCGCCACTGCACGGCGGATTCTGGCACTCTCATGTCGGCTGGATCTTCGAACCGCAGTGGGACAGGACCAACTTCGACGCCGTACCTGATCTCACGGCGTATCCCGAGTTGGTGTGGCTGAACAAGTACGAGCATGTGCCGACGCTCATGCTTGCGGCGCTCTGTTTCCTGATTGGCGGTTGGAGCGGCTTGGTCGTGGGTTTCGTGTGGAGCACCGTCGCCACGTGGCATGGCACGTTCATGATCAACTCGCTGGCGCATGTGCACGGCAACCAGCGCTATGTCACCGGCGACGATTCCCGCAACAACTGGTGGCTGGCGATCATCACGCTGGGCGAAGGCTGGCACAACAACCATCACGCGTATCAGCGCTCGACCCGCCAGGGCTTTCGCTGGTACGAGTTCGACCCGACGTTCTACGCGCTCAAGGCGATGTCCTGGCTCGGCCTGGTGTGGGATCTGGGCGCGCCGCCGCCGGAAGTCGTGCGCAACGAACGGCCGGTGGGCAAGGCGGTGCTGGAGAAGGTCGCGCGCCAGCTGGTGGCCGGTTTCAACATCGAACAGCTCGCACACGATGCGCGTGGCGCGCACCTGAACGCGCAGATTCAGTTGGCTGAGCTGAGGCTCGACGCGGGAGAGGCGTTTGCGCATGCTGGCGAAGCGATCACGCATGCGAAAGAGCACGCGAAGGAGCAGATGACGGGCGCCATGGCGCACGTGCACTGGCCCAGTTTTCCGTCACGCGAGGAACTGCGTTCGCGGGCGCAGGCGATGCTGCCCACGACGCAGTCGCTGGATGCAATCGCGGAACGGGCGCATGAGATGCTCGCCGAGCGGGTGGCAGAGCGATTGGTGAAGGCGGGCGGGCGCAGCTAGGCGTGCTCCGAGCTCGGCTTTTTTGAATCGGAGCGCTGTATTGACTCGGCCCGCTCGCCGAGCGTAGCGTGCAGAGGGTGCGGTGAGATGCTGACGGGCGAGCGGGAATGGTGAAGGATCTGACGACTGATGCGCGCATCTTCACCCAATGCGCCTCCACTCCCGAACGCCGAGGACACACGGAACATGGCCATGGCTGCTACAACAAGCGCCTGGACGCTGGCCGAGCTTGATCGGCTCCCAGACGACGGCAACAAGTACGAGCTCATCGACGGGGAGCTGTTCGTGACGCCGGCGCCATCACCGGCGCATGAGCAGCTGGTGTCCGGGCTGTACGCGTTACTGTTCTCGTTCGTTCGCGCGGAAAAACTCGGCAAGATCTACACACCTCGCGCTGTGGTGCGCACCAGCGGGTCGGAGGTGGAGCCGGATCTGATGGTACGTCCTGCAACAGCCACGTTGCCGAAGAAGTGGGACGAGATGCCGACCCCGTCGCTGGTCGTGGAGATACTGTCGCGAACGACGCGACGGCGGGACCAGGAGCAGAAGCGACGTTTCTATCTCCGCATCGGCGTCGCGGAGTACTGGATGGTGGACCGCTGGAATCGGAGCATCTGTGCAGTACGACCAGACTCGGAAGATCTGATCGCCGACTCGCTCCTGGAGTGGCGACCGGCCAGCGCGCGCGAGACGCTGCACATCGACGTGGCGGCCTACTTCGATGAGGC
>JBGTFN010000072.1:0-12297 GCA_041747275.1 Gemmatimonadaceae bacterium
TGCGTCGCTCGAAGCCGTTGCGCGCCGACTGCGCTCGGGGGAGCTGCGTGTGCCCGGCTTCCACGCCGAGGCCGGGGATGCCGCGGCTCTTGCGGCGACGCTCTCGTCGTTGCTTGGCGGGCACGAGTAGCGGGCGTGTCGCCATGACGGATCGTCCCGCGTCGCCACGCGGACGGTTGTCGTGTGTCATTCACGGACGGGTGCAGGGCGTCGGCTTTCGTTGGTACGTGCGCGATCACGCGCGGCGCCTCGGTATCGCGGGCACGGTACGCAATGGTGCAGACGGTACCGTAGAGGTGCACGCCGCGGCCCCGGAAACAACGCTCGCCGCGTTCCGCATGATATTGTTCAGCGGTCCGCCAGGTGCCGACGTGGAGCGCCTGGTCGATACGACGCCCTCTGTCGCCCCGCTTCCGTCACCCTTTGTCATCCTGCGTTGAGCAACTCTTCTACTTTGGTCGAGCGAATCGCGCACGCTGTCCGTGATGTGCCCGACTTTCCGAAGCCCGGCATCACGTTCAAGGACATCACACCGCTTCTGTCGGACGCCGCGCTGCTGCGCGATGTGGTTCGGGCGATGCACGCGCCGTTTGCCACCTCGGACATCTCGCATGTTGTCGCCGTGGAGAGTCGCGGCTTCCTCTTTGGCGTGCCTATCGCGCTGTCGCTCGGCGCCTCGTTTGTGCCGGTTCGCAAGCCCGGCAAGCTGCCTTGGCGCACCGCGCGCGAGAGCTACGCGCTGGAGTATGGCAAAGACTCCATTGAAATTCACACCGACGCGCTGGTTACAGGCGCTCGCGTACTGGTGGTGGACGATGTGCTCGCAACCGGCGGCACGGCAGCGGCCACGTGCCGGCTTGTCGAGCGGCAGGGCGGGTTGGTGGTTGGCGTTTCGGTGCTGATGGAGCTCGGGTTTCTTCGTGGGCGCGATGCACTCGGCGCGCGGCACACGTCCGCGCTGTGGACGATAGACTGACCTCAGGGCCGCCTCGTCAGCAGTGCACAATCCGACTATAATTCTGCGCTTGACGGTCCGCCCCCGTAGCTCAGTTGGATAGAGCAGCGGTTTCCTAAACCGTTGGCCGGAGGTTCGATTCCTCTCGGGGGCACTGGAGGCCGGTGACGTACGGTCCCCGGTCGAGTATGTTTGGTGATTCCCCCGCTAGCTCATTTCGTAGCTTCTTTCGTTTACTCGTAGTCCTCTTATGGCGAAGACCTCACGCCCCGTAAATCCCGCGACTCCCGTCGCATCGACTTCCGATGATCCGCTCGAGAGCGCCACGCTGTGGTTGCAGGCCAATGGCAAGCTGATCGCAATCGGCGCTGCGGTGGTAATCGCGATCGGCTTGGGCGTCTACGGCGTTCGCGCGTCCGATGCCAAGAAGGAGGCCAACGCGTCTACGGCGCTTTACGCGGCTCAGGGAAGCCTGTACGAAGGCAAGCTCGATGAGGCGAGAGAGGCGCTCAAGGGCGTCGCTGATCGCTATGATGGCACGAGCGCGGGCGAGCAGGCGGTGCTTCTGCTGGCGCAAACCTATTTCGATGGCGGCCTGTTTGCTGAAGGGCTTGAGGTGCTGGAGCAGGCACGCTCTGGAGCGTCGCCCGCGTTTGCTTCCTCGATGGATGTGCTGATGGCCGCGGGATTGGAAAGTCAAGGCAACTTCGAGCAAGCGGCATCCCGCTATGAGGCGGCTGCCAAAGCGGCAGGTTCGGAGACCGAGCGAGACGGTCATCGGCTGTCGCAGGCTCGCGCACTGATGCGAGGTGGCGAGAATTCCGAGGCGATCGCACTGTTCGAAGCGCTCCGGGAGAAACGCGATTCGCCGTACGCGCAGGAGGCGGCAGTGCGCCTGGGTGAGCTGCGCGCGTCGATGCGCTAGCGGGACCGTCTGCGGTCCGGCCGCAACGGTCAGGACGACCAGAGCCGAGCTCGCCAAGCGCGAGTTCGGCTTTTTTCGAAGCGTGGCGCCGACGGCCTGTAGACGGGAAGTTCGAGTCGCCTCGCGCACCCGCTCAATGAGAGGAAGGTAGTGAGCGGGCAGAGACTGAACCGAGCAAGACCAACTGGGAACCTGTCCTCACGAGCAGCGCAAGGTTGACACTTTCGAGACATGAGCGGACCATCATCAATGTGTTTTGGTTAGCAACCGGCCGAAGTGTATGCCGATAATATATGTTATGTAAACCAAAGAGCGTGGATAACTGTGGACAACGTGGAATGGCTCAGGTACCTTCATGTTGGATGATTCGATGTAAGAATATAAAAAACATCGACTTATGAGGATCAGTTCGAGCCGTTTCTCATTTTTGGGCTCACGTTCATCAAACGGATACAAACTCTCCACATTCCTGCCGCGAGAAACTGCTCGAGCGGCGTGCGAAAGCGTCACGATGCCGGTAACGTCGCTCAGCTCAGTCTGCGGACACGATCAAGGCCGCGCTGAGCATCAGCCCAGGCGGCCTATCTGACCTCGAAAGACTATACGACCCTCGCCTCGCAGCGATGCCTTCCAGTACGGCTCGGCAGCCGCAGAATCGCGAACGTCTATCAGGACTTCCACCTCGCGTCCTGAGCGGGTCACGAGCCGAACCGGCGATGTGGCCAGCTTCCAGGTGGTGAGCAGTATCGCCGCGGCTACCGCGCCGGTGCCGCAAGCGAGGGTCTCTCCCTCCACGCCGCGCTCGTAGGTTCGATACGCCCAGCGTCCATTATTCAGCGACGCGACCCAGTTGACGTTCGCGCCATCCGGCAGCAGCGACGCGTGCTGCCTAATTGACCGGCCACGCAGTCCTACGAATACGTCATCAATCGAGCTGGTCACGAAGACGATGTGCGGGACCCCCACGAGCGCGAATCCGGCGTGAGTCTCACTTTCGAGTCGATCGAGCAGTGGCTGCTCCGGGTGTACAACCGTCACCGGCGCGAGATCAATCTGAGGTTCGCCTGCGGTCATCCGCGCCGACACGCGGCCGGAGTCAGTATCCAGAAGCACCCGACCGTTCGGCGCGAGCCCGCTCTCGATCGCTAATGTGGTACTGCACAGAGTGGCGTTACCGCAGAGCTCGCCAAGCGATCCGTCGCTGTTGAAGTATTTCAGCAGGATTGGGGCGGCGCCCGTCTCCAGTCCATCATTCATCGTGTGACGGTCCGAGTCCTGCGTCCCCTTGCCTGATCCGGCGACGGCATTCGGCTCGAGTACAACCACACCGTCGGCGCCTATCCCGTTGTTTCTGTTGCATATGGCGCGGATCACCTCAGGTACTTCCACAAGCCTGCGGTCCACCGCGCGCGCGTCGAAAACAACGAAATCATTGCCCGAGCCGGTCATCTTCGTGAACGGTGCGCCGCTCAGCGATAATAGCTGCCGGTCGACAGCGGCGCCGGAAGTTTCTGTCATATATCTCACTCTCCGTAGCAGGCGCGAGTCAGAATCGGCCCGTAATGCCCCACCAGCGGAGTCGCCAGACCATCCACACCGCCTCCCGAACGATACCCTTGGACATCTTCGATTCGCCTTCCGTCCGATCATTGAATACGATCGGAATCTCGGCAA
Source organism: Gemmatimonadaceae bacterium (assembly GCA_041747275.1). Lineage (GTDB taxonomy): Bacteria > Gemmatimonadota > Gemmatimonadetes > Gemmatimonadales > Gemmatimonadaceae > JAABRT01. The sequence continues at coordinate 3,555 of JBGTFN010000072.1, forward strand.
TGCGGAAACCACGCTTCCAGGCCCTGTAACTCATTTCGATCTGAAACGCGTAGCCGTTCGACCGGATCTTGTCGAGCGGTATGGCTTCCAGCACCTTGCGCCGAAAGCACTTGAAACCGCCTGTGCCGTCGCCGAGGTGCATGCCGGTCACGACGCGAGCGTAGATGTTCGCTGTGTACGAAAGCAGAAGCCGGCTCATGGGCCAGTTTACTACCGTGACCCGTCCATTCCGGTACCGCGAGCCCAGGACCAAATCGGCGTCCTGGATAGCATGAAGAAACTCCGTGAGGTGCGCCGGGTCGTGGGAAAAGTCAGCGTCCATCTCGAAGATGTACGCGTAGTCCCGCTCGAGCGCCCATGCGAAGCCCGCCAGATAGGCACGTCCAAGCCCTGCCTTCCCCGGCCGGTGCAACACGTGCACCCGAGTGTCAGCCGCGGCCAACTGATCGGCAAGCTGGCCCGTGCCGTCGGGAGAGTTGTCGTCAACGACAAGCACTTCGAGACGCGAGTCCTGTTCGAGGATGCGCGGCACGATGCGCGTGATATTTTCGCGCTCGTTGTACGTCGGCACGATCACCAGCGCCCGCTCGCCCTCCGGTACCGCAGCCTGCGGAGACCACGGGGTCGACTTGTCAGGCATGCATGCTCCGTCGCTCCATCAACACGCCATATCCAGCCCAACCGGCTGCGAGCAGCAACGCGAACAGCGTGATGTATTTGCCGGTGGCGTTGTTCGGATTCTCGAAGCGAAGCTGGACGACCTTTGCGCCGGCCGGTAGCGCCACTCCCGATAGCACATAATTTGCGCGCGCGACTGAAGCGGATTGTCCGTCCACCGTAGCGGTCCATCCTGGATAGTAGTTCTCCGATACCACGAGAGCGGCACCTGCCGGCACGTCGCCTTCGAGCGCGATGTCCACAGCGCCCGGCGAGTAGGACGTCACACGCGCGCGTACCGCCAAGGTATCGGGCAGCGCCGAAATTTCCGACGCGGGTTGCGCCTGCACATTGGCGTCGGGCGCGAACAATACGGCGCGTGCCAGATCGAATCGCGGGTCGAGCACAGTGGCAAGCGTGCTCTCGTCGTCTGCCGTCACGCGCAGCGGCACCACCCAGGCGTATGGATTGTCGCCGGGAAGTCGATGCAGATACACGGTGCTGCCCGCGGCGTTGGTCGTGGGGCCCGCGAGGCGTTCGGCGCCCGGTAACGGCAAGTCAGGCAAATTCGTGTAGAGGTACTGCGAATTGGTAAGCGCCCAGAAGTTTGGGTTGCCGAGGATTCCGTTGCCGGCCGTCTCGATCAGGCGACGATATCGACCGAGCTCGTTGCCCTGATAGCCCTCTACGGCGCGCACTTCGTGTGCCATGAGCGCCGAGCCCCCGAGGAAAGGGTCGCGAGGCGCCGGCGGATCGCCGCCTTGCAGTGCGATTGCCAGCACTCGGCCCGGTTGCTCCACCGAGTTTACGTAATCAATCGCGGCGTCACTTGCGTACAACTGCTCGGCTCCTTCACTGAACAGCCAGTAGTGGCGCCCGATGCTCCACAGGTCGAGCGCGGTGACTGCCACCAGCGCGATGCCCACCGCGCGCATCGAAATGCGCTGCTGGCTGCGCAGCCACGCCAGCGCCGCAATCACCAGCGCGATCGACGCCACGCGAAGTGAACCGGTCGTCACCGCCGCTGCGTTCGCGTCGATGGCCGGCAAGACGCCGGCGTTCCACATCACCATCTCCGCAATGCGCGTGAATCCGCCGGTGAGGCCGAGAATCGCAGTCAACACACCCGCCACCCCTGCCCCGATGGCGAACTTTGTCGAAAGTCGACCGGCCAGCAATCGCTCAGCGCCAAACGCCGCCAGCATCGCCGCCGAAAAGCTGACCACGTACAGGATGGTGCTCGGCGCACGGAAGAACTTGCTGCCCGGCACGATGGCATACACCAGCTTGTAGAACGGCGTGTTGCCGCCCCACGCCCAGAACAGCGTCACGATGAACGCGCCCAACCAGAACCAGGCATGCGCCCGCGCGTGCCGGTGCACTCCGCCGGCCAGCCCGGCCGCCGCCAGCAGCAGCACCGCCACACCGAGATACTCGCTGTGGAAGTGAATGCCGTTCGCGCCCCAGTAGTTGTCGAGAATGCCGGAGAACTGGGGGATCCACATGTTGATCGTTTCTTCGAGCGGCATGGAATACGACGACGCGTATTCGTAGCCCTTGCCGCCGGCGCGCGGTGACCACTCCACGTATTCGCTCACCGGAAGGAACTGCGCGGCGCCGATCGCAAAACCGATAAGCACGGAGCCGAGTGCAAAACCGAGCCGTGGCAGACCGCGATTTCTCTCGCCGACAGCTTCGTCGCCGCTCGCCCTGGTGGGCGCACGCGTGGCGGGATGCTTCACGCCGTCGACTGATGCAGGAAGCGCCAGCGCACCCGGTTTGAACGCCACGAACAGTGCAAACGCGCCTGACGTGAGAAGCATGTATTGCAGCAACTGCGGATGCGGCGACAACACACCAAGTCCAATCACGAACGCAAGCGCTCCCCATGCCCATCGGCGGCCATCGCGCACGCCGAGCACGAGCAGCCATAGCGTGAGCGGAAGCAGTGTGCTCACAAACAGCTTGCCGTCGTGTCCGGGAGACGGGAATGATGCGAGCTGTCCGCTGAGCATGTAGGCCACGCCGCCGACGCTCGCCGGCAAAAGCCCCATGCCGACGCTGCGCAAGAATCCGATCGTGAAGATGCCGGCGAGCATGGTGTGCAGCACGAAGCCCCACGTCATGGCGACGTCGGTTGGCAGCAGCAATCGCAGCAGGAACGTGGGGTAGAAGATGTCGCCGTGCATTGCCGCGACATACGGCAGACCGCCCTGCAGATAGGGATTCCACTGCGGAAATCCTTGACCGGCGCGCAGCATCTCCGCTGCGAAGTGACGATACGGGTAGCCCGCGATGTATTGGTCGGAGTGCGGATTCACGAGGAACCCGCCGCTCAGGGCGGGCCATGCGAGCAGCATTGTGCAGACCACGCACGTGAGTACGGCCCACGCCCAGGCGTGGCGAGGCGTCCAGTCCGGCAACGCGGAGTCGGATCTATCCATGCAAACGTCGAGAGAAGTCAGGAGTGTCGGCCCGTACGATGCCTAACCCGTCGGAACGCGTGTGCGTCACGGGCGGAGACGTCGGACAGCGGGAGCAAATGTGATGCTGATCAGACCGGGGGCTACCTCAAGCGCGATCAGCCAGAGACGCGAGATGGCGGCTAGCACTGTCGCCTCGGCGGACACGGCCAGGCCAAGCGCAACCATCGCGCCCACCAGCGCCGCCTCGCGGGCTCCGATGCCACCGGGCGCGATCAAGACCAGATACCCTACAAGATACGAAGCTGTCCAAATTGCGATGAAAGTCGGCAGCGCGCCACCGACGTCTGGAAACACTGCGTTGGCAAGTAGCGCAAACGCCGCGCCGTAGCCGATCCACGACGAGCAATTGATGAGCACCGCCAGCCAGATCGCTCGCCGCGAGAGCTCGTGCGATGGGGGCGAAAGGCTCGGTCGCCATTTCGATAGCCACGCGACAAACCGTGGTAGCAACGTTGGCAATGCAAAAACGCCGGCGATGAAGAGCATGCTTCCCGCCCACGTGATCCAGCGATAGCTCGGGCTGAGCGCATCGAGCACGGATGCGCCTGTCAGCGCAACCACACCGAAACCGGCGCCAATGTTGATCACGGTGCCGAGCAGTGCCGCACCCGTCGCCGCCACGGGACTGACGCCTTCACGCTGGGCGAGCACCACGAGCGCGCCCACTGACCACACCTTGCCCGGGACATATCGGCCGAGGTTGGCGATGGTCCAGATGCGCACTGCGGGCCAGAAGGCAAGCGAACTGCCCCACCCCGACATGAGCAGTCGCCAGCTTTGGATGAGCGCGGCGTACGTCGCGAGCACGATTGCGCTCGCGGCCAGTATCAGCCACCAGCGAATCTTTATTGAAGCTGCGATTGCGCGCAGCGCATCCGCCTGCGTCACAACTTCGCGCGCAATGAGCACCAGCAGTGCGCCGAGCAACAGGAACTGGAGCGCCGACCACAAGAGTCGTTTGCCGGTTACAGACGCCACATCAGCCATGCGTGCGTTGCCGCGCCGTTTCATAGAACTCGAGATAGCGCCTCGCAGCGCGCTGCGGACTGAACACTTCAGTCATATGCGCTCGCGCCTGCATGCCGAGCGAGGCCGCATGTTCGGGGGCACTGGCCAGGCTGTCTATCGCTCGCGCGAGCGCGGCGGTGTCGCCGGCGGGAACGAGTGTGCCACCGGCCTCGGGATTCACGACGTCCGGCAATCCGCCTGATGAGTATCCGATGACGGGCGTCCCGCACAGCTGCGATTCCACCGCCACCAGCCCGAGTCCCTCTTCGCGGGATGGCATCACGGTCACGAGGGCGGATTGGTAAAGCGCGGGTAGCTGCTCCGCAGTCAACGCGCCGTGCCAGAGGATGCGCGATTCCACGCCGAGCGAACGTGCAATCTGCTCGAGCGGCGCGCGGTCGGGACCGTCGCCAACGATATCGCACGACACATCGTGCACGGTGCGAGCGAGCGCGTCGATGAGATCGGCGGCGCCCTTCTGCGCATTGAGGCGCCCAACGAAGAGCACTCGTGCGCGTTCCTGCGTCACGTGTGCTGACGCGTCAGTGGGCACTTCAGGCGATGCAGCACTGGCAGCGCGTGCGAGCGCTGACGCAAAGCGATCGGTATCCACGGGCATTGGTGCCACCTGCACCGCCACCGACGATGCGATCTGTCGCGCTTCGTCGGCCAGCCAACGAGACACTGCGGTCACCACACGCGCGCGGCCGAGCACCCGACGCATGATCGCATGCGCAGGCTTGAGCGAGCGAGCGAGCCGTACATCGCTGCCGTGCATGGTGATGACCAGCGGCGGTGCGCCACCGCGCCCGATGCCGCCGAGCCACAGTGCGAGGCCCGCGGGAAACCACCAGTGAGCATGCACCACATCAAACGCTTCGCCCTGCCGACGCGCATTGTCGATAGCTTCGCGCGTTGCAGTTCGCAAATGCCAGAGCAGCGCGACGAACGCCCACCGCCCGGACCACGAGCCTCGCACCGCCTCAGCCATCGTGCCTTCGTACGCGAGCGTCTGCCGGTCTTCACGCGCATAGCGCACTCGCCTCACGGACACGCCTTCGATTGCATCGTGCTCCGCCAGTCCCGTTGCGGCCGGTGCGAGCACATGAACGTCCGCTCCAGCGTCCATCAGCGCGCGGGCAAGTCGCAGCACGAAGGAGCCGGCGGCGTCACCGGCATAGCGCGGAAAGTTGTGAGTGACGAAAAGGATGCGTAGTGATCGCGACACGACGGACGGGGCGCTAACGATCGTCGCGCGAGCGATCCGCCTCGCGGTCGGCCAGCACTTCATCGAGCGCGCGGCGCACGTCCCGTAACTCGGCGCGCTGCTGTGCGATCTGCTCACCGAGCAGGCCAGTTGCGAAGAAGACGCTGCCGAGTATCAGGCAGGTTTCAATGAGCGTGAGCAGCGGTCGGAAGCCGACACCACCAATGACGCGCACGGCGATTGCAATGATGCCCGTAATCACGCCGATGGCGAAAAGTGCCGCGCCCATCATGCCGAAAGCGAGCAGCGGCTTTTGACCGAAGCGCAGCTCGAACCACACGGCGAGCATATCGAGCACGCCGATGGGAATACGGCTGATTCCGAACTTTGATCGCCCGGCGTGACGCGGATAGAGCGGGATCGGGATCTCGCTCACGGTATAGCCCTGATTGGCCGCGAGCACGATCATGTAGCGATGCCAGTCGGGTCGCATGGGCAGCGCGTCCATGATCTCACGTCGATATGCCTTGACGTTGTTGAGGTCGCGAACAGGAACGCGAAAGAGTCGTCGGCTGAGTCCGTTGTAGATGCCGGAGACGAACGCCTTCTCGTACTTGCCTTGCTTGTAGCCGGTGACCATGTCCGACTCGCCATCAAGAATCGGCTCGACCAGTCGCGGAATGTCCTCGGGCTTGAACTGCAGGTCGGCGGGATAGAACACCAGCACGTTGCCGCGCGAGTGCAGCCAACCCGTGCGCAATGCCTCGGCAATTCCGCGCTGTGTGCGATGCCGAAAGGCGCGCAGGAACGGATAGCGCTGTTGCAACGACTGCAGCACGTTCCAGGTGCCATCCGTCGATCCGTCGTCGATCACGACCACCTCGAATCGTGCACGATGATTCGCGAATGCCGCCTCTGCCTGCTCCATGAAGAGCGGCAGGTTCTCGGCTTCATCCTTCGCCGGTACCAGTACGCTGACGTCGAGCGTCGGCGCGGCCGAGGTGGCGCGTGGAGTGTCCGCGAAGCTGGGTGGCGCAGTCACTGCACCCACCGCGTCAGACCCGCTTGCGCATGCGCGCCGGAAGGATGCCGAGCTGGTCGCGGTACTTGGCGACGGTGCGTCGCGCGATCTGAACACCAGTGCGCTGCAGGATCTCGACGATGGCCTGGTCGGTGAGCGGACTGAGCACGTCTTCGCCGCTCACCAACTTCTCGATCTGATCCTTGATGCCGCGCGCGGAGACGTCGTCGCCGTCGGAGGTGGAGAGACCCGAGGAGAAGAAGAACTTGAGCGGCAGCACGCCACGCGGCGTCTGCACGAACTTCTCGTTGGTAACGCGCGAGACGGTCGATTCGTGCATGCTTACCGCGTCGGCGACTTCGCGCAACGTGAGCGGGCGCAGGTACTGGACGCCGCGCTCGAAGAAGTCGCGCTGTCGGTCCACGATGAAATTCATCACCTTGAGCATCGTCTGACGGCGTTGCTCGATGGCCTGAATCATCCAGTTCGCTGAGTTGAGCTTGGACGCAATGAAGTCCTTGCTCTCCGTGTCGAAGCGCTTGCGGTCGCGTGCGAGCTCCTGATAGGAGCGGCTCAACTTGAGGCGCGGCAGATTGCCATCGTTGAGGAACACATGATACTGCCCGTCAATCTTGTCGATCACGAGATCGGGCACGATGTAGTCTTCACTGCTCGACGAAAAGCGCAGCCCGGGCTTGGGATCGAGTCGTGACACTTCATCGGCCGTGTCCTGCACTTCCTGCGCGTTGATCCCGAAGCGCTTGGACACTTCACTCCACCGATGCGCGATGAGTTCCTCGAACGCTTCGTCCACGAGGCGCCACGACAGCGTGCCCTTCGCGCCCATCGCGTTCAGTTGCAGCAAAAGGCACTCGCGCAGATCACGCGCACCAACGCCGGCGGGATCGAGATCCTGAATGATGCGCAGCATCGCCACGACTTCGTCATCACTGATGGGCGTGGCGGGCGGCAGGTCGTGCTCCTCAGCCGCACGCGCGAGCACTTCGTTCACACCGTCGCGAATCTCATCGAGCGTGGCTGCGAGATGTCCGGCTTCGTCGATGTTGCCGATGAACTCTTCGGCGAGCAGCTCCTGACGCGGCGTCAGATCGAGCAGCGCGATCTGTTCCTTGAGATGATCGGACAGGTCTTTCGTGGCCACCGTAACCGGCTCATACCACTCGCGCTGGTCGGCTTCTTCCCGTTGGCCGCCCGTCTCGAAGCCATCGAGCAGCACCCCTTCCCAGTCGATGTCGTCGTCGCCCGACTTCTCCGGCTCGGCCTCCGCGACCGTGTCGCCCTCGACAAGATTCTCCGGCTCCGACTGCTCGTCGCTGTCTTCGCTGGCTTCGGCCTCCTCGTCTTCCGGCTCCACCAGCTCCAGAAACGGATTCGTGAGCAGCTCCTGCTTGAGATGCTGCTGGAGGTCGAGCAAGGGCATGTACAGCAGATCCATCGCCTGGTACAGGCGTGGATTGATCTTCAGCTCCTGACGAAGCGAAGTATTCTGCTGCAAGCCGGTTTTCATGGCGCGGGGGCCTCGTCGGCGGACTCAGCAAACCGCACGCGGAGACGTGCGGTCAAGGTAGGACCAAGATACATCTTGGAGACGCTATCATCGAAGACCAGATCGCGAACCGTGCCCGCGGCCTTTACCTGACCATCATACATGATGTAGGCCCGATCCACGATGTCCAGTGTCTGCTCCACATTGTGGTCTGAGATCAGGACGCCGATCCCCCGGTACCGCAACTCGGCCACGATCTTCTGAATGTCGTCCACGGCAATCGGATCGACGCCCGCGAACGGTTCGTCGAGCATCATGAATTTGGGCTCGGTGACCAGCGCGCGGGTGATTTCGAGCCGGCGCCGTTCGCCTCCGGACAGCTGAAACGCTTTGCTGCGCCGCAGATGCTTGATCTTGAGTTCGTCGAGCAGCTGTTCCAGTCGGGCGTACCGTTCATCCCGCGAGAGGTCGAGCGTCTCGAGAATGGCCAGAATGTTGTCTTCGACGGTGAGTTTGCGGAAGATCGACGGTTCCTGCGCGAGGTAGCCAATGCCGAGCTGCGCGCGCTTGTACATGGGCGTTCGGGTGATGTCTTCGCCGTCGAATGTGATCTTGCCCATCATTGGCGCGATGAGACCGACGATCATATAGAACGTGGTCGTCTTGCCGGCGCCGTTTGGCCCGAGCAGGCCGACAATCTCGCCCTGGCGCAGCTGCAGTGCGACATCCTTCACGACCGCCCGGCCGCGATACATCTTGACCAGCCCGGTGGCCGCCAGTTCGCTGCCGCCGACTACCGGCAGCTGGGTGGGCGTGGGATGCCGCACCGCGTGGTGTTCGCCCGTTTCGCGGAGCCG
>JBGTFN010000073.1:0-6512 GCA_041747275.1 Gemmatimonadaceae bacterium
GGACGATGTCGCGGGCGCGCTGTGACGCGCGATCGGTGGCCACGCCTGCATCTGCTTCCAGACGAGCGGCAACGCGAGCAGCGCCGCAATTGCCGCCCACTGGGCGGGCGTCAGTCCACCGTACGTCACATCACTCACGCGCAGAAAGTCGAGCGCGAAGCGCACCGGCATATACATCGCGGCGAACACCACGACAAAAAATCCCGGGCGCCGAGGCGTGCGGTCAAGCAGGAACATCACCGGGAGCACGATGACCGCGAGATAGAGCAGTTCATACAGCCCCAGATCGTGGAATCCGAGCGCACCGAGTGACGCCGGAAGCGGCGCTTCGTTGATTGCATTCGCGCCCGCGTATGCGCTGGCAATGAGCGCCTGCGCGGCTGGTGTTTCCAGGCTCACGGCGAGCGGGAAGTCAGAGACGCGTCCCGGATGGTCGTGCACCATGGCGCAACCGATGCGACCGATCGTGAGGGACACGGCGAAGGCCACGCAAGCTGCATCGAGATAGGACCAGCGTGTGCGCTCGTCGAACCTGGGTGTGCGGTACTTGAGAAAGAGCGCACCTCCGATCGCGCCACCAACCATGCCGCCGAACGAACTGATGTGGTCCCACAGCCGAATCAGCAGCAGCGGATCACGAGCAAGCTGACCTGGAAAATAGAACAGCACGGCAAACAGATGCGCGCCCAGGAAGCCTCCGATCACGGCCCACCACGAAAGGCGCTCCCCGACTGTGGGGTCGAGGCCATAGCGCGCATAACGCTTCTGGGCGATGGCAAGGCCGATCATGGCCGCCGCTGCCACGGCTAGCCCGAATGGCTGAATCGTGAGCGGGCCGAGGGAGATCGGAGGAAGGTCGAGATACGGGATCATCGGGGACCCAAAGCGGTGTGGAGCGAGCATGGACGGTCATCCGAAATATCGCCCCATCACCAACTCTGTGTCGCCCCTTTGGTCCCTCAGGCTGCCATTTGCCGGCAGGATTCCGAACAAGCGCGACATGCGGCCACGCACTCGTCCATTTCACCGACCTCTTCACAGCTTCGTGCGCAGGCGTCGCACACATCAGCACACAAGGCGCACAGGTCGCTGTGCCAGTCGGAGTGGCTGAGCATGAAATTCGCGCTCGTCTGACAAAGCTCCGCGCAGTTCAGCATCAGCCGGAAGTGCGTGGGCTCCGTATGTTTACCGCCCTGCGTGAGGCAATGATTCATCGCCTCACGCAGGCAGATCGCATGACAGTCGAGACACGCCTGGATGCACTCCTGCATCTCGGATGTCGTTGTATCCATTGCAGTCTCCAGAGTAGGGCTTACTGTCCGCGGCGGCGAAGATACGCGTCGTCTCGGCGCCCGAGTTCGCGTCGCGTCTCGAAGGTGCGGCGGTCGTCGAAGTGGTCACTGCCGTAAAAGTCGCTGTCCCGGTCACGGTCTGTATTCACAACCCGATCTGAAGGTTGGGAAAGCCCGTCGAGCAACGATTGCTCGTACTCGCGCGAGAGTGTGCCGCGCACGTACGGAGGAAGGGCGAGCAGGCGCTCGCTGTCCATGCTTATCAGCACATCGTTCTTGTCATCATCGAGACGTGCCGAACCGATTGGAATGAGCGCGTGGCGACGATCGACGTTGACCACGAGATCCTTTTCGAGTTCAACCTCGATGTATCGAACGCGTAGCGTGGCCGAGTCGACCAGCAGATCTTCCACATCGCCGATCTTGTCACCGTTGGTCGCGCGCACGTCCCAGCCGACAATATCCGGCTCGCCGTCGGCGACTTCATAGTCGTCCATCTCACTCAGATGCATGAGCTGGCCCTTCGTTGTGTTGTCGAGCTGGCCGCCTGTTCCCGGCGTCGTGCGTGCGGTGTTCATGCGGTTTTCCATGGCATTCTCCTGATCAGACGTGATTAGAAATTGATGCATCCAGCGGAAGTTTCGTCACAGATGTTGCGTCACGACGGCTGGTCGACGCGTGTTGCGCACGTCGAGTATTACGGCGTTGCCGGATTGGTGGCGGGCCTGCTCTGCGGTTGCGCCTGATACGCCGAATCAGCTGACGACTGCGTCACGGTGTTCATGGTGTCACCACGACCAAACGCGTACCAGAGTACGGCGGCCAATACCAGCACGCCGATGATCCACGGCCAGATATTCGTTTCCTTCTTTTGCACATGTAGCTCAGCCATCTGTCCTCCTTGTCGGGTGAGCAAAACGGAACGCGCATACCGGATGTGCAGGCATGCGTCCCGCCTGCAACATCACGGACAAGGGGTGTGCTGGATATTCGCCACAGGTGTGAACTTCACATGCTCATAAGGGCGACGCGCATTGCTCAGCCTGCCATACGCACGCTTCAGTCTGCAAGAAGCGGTTCATCATCGCCCATTTGCTGGGCGGCTGCGTCAAGGCCGCAGCACCACGCGCCCTGCGCGCACACCGGTCGGCTTGCTGTCGTACACCACCACCTGTCCATTCACGATCACCGTCTCGATGCCGACGGGGTATTGATGCGGTTCGGTGAACGTGCTCTGGTCTTTCACCGTGGCGGCGTCGAACACGACGACATCTGCATACGCGCCGACGCGCAGCACGCCACGATCAGACATTCCGAGTCGCGTCGCCGGCAACTGCGTCATCTTGTGGATGGCCTGCGGAAGCGTGAGGACTTGCTTTTCGCGCACGTATTCACCCAATACACGCGGAAACGTGCCGTACGCGCGCGGATGCGGATGTCCTTCGCCAGGTTGCGACAGGCGACCGTCACTGGCGATCATCGTGAACGGATGCGCCATGATGCGCAGCACGTCGCCTTCGTCGAGCACGTGATAAATGGCGTTGCCACCGCCGTTCATCATCGCCTCGAGCACGAGCGTCGCACCGTTCTCGGGCGTGGGCGCAAGTTGACGCCGGTCGGCCCAGTCGCGCAGCGTGCGTCCCTCGAGTGTCCTGTCCCACGGCACGCGCGAAAACTGCACGCGGGACAAGTCACCGCCGCCGCGATCGTTCACGATATTGAACACGATGTCGCGCAGGATGCTGTCCTTCACCGCCGGCATGCCGACCCGCTTCCGGAACTCGGCGTCGCCACCGGCCATCGCCCAGCTGGGGACCAGTACGCCGATGCTCGTGTGCGTGGCCGTGTACGGATACTGGTCGATCATCACGTCAGTGCCCGCGCGCCGCGCGCTGTCCACCATTGCGAGCGTGACCGTGCTCTTGCCCCACATCTGCTGTCCGACGGCCTTGTGATGCGTCAGCACTACCGGAATCTTCGCGCGACGACCGATTTCCAGTGCTTCCGCCACGCCGTCGATGAGGCCGATGCCTTCCTTGCGGAGATGCGACGTGTAGATGCCGCCGCTGTCACTTGCAACCCGCGCGAGCGCAACGACCTCGTCGATGTTGGAGCACGTGCCCGGGAGGTACAGCAATCCTGTGCTCAATCCGAAGGCGCCCTGCCCCATCGCATCTGCCACGAGCTGACGCATTCGTCGCAACTCGTCGGAGGTCGGCGCTCGCGCATCCATCTGCATGACGCTGCGCCGCACATCGTTGTGACCAACCTGATAGCCTACGTTGATGCCGACGTTGACAGCGCGCACCGTGTCGAGATACGGGCCGAGCGGCAACGGCGAGCCGCCATCCGGGCCGCCGAGCGCGAACGTCACGCCCTGCCGCATGGCGCTTTCCATATGCGGCAACTGCAGCAGCGGATCGAGATGCGCGTGCAGGTCGATGAAGCCGGGCGACACCACGCGTCCAGTCGCGTCGATGATGCGGGCCGCGCCCGCTCGTGGCAAGGATACGGCGATCGCAACGATGCGGTCTCCGCGAATGCCTACGTCGAGGCGCCGCGCCTGTGAGCCGGAGCCGTCGAGCACCGACCCACCAACCACGAGTACGTCAAAGCGATCACCTGCTTGGGCGCTGAGCGGCGACACGACAACTACGGTCGCGCTCAGCAGCGCCGCGAATACGCGCATGAGAGGTCTCGTGCCCGCAATATGCATCAAGCCCGCCTAGGCCGCGTCCTGCAGCGGCGGGACCGAACTCGCGTCCCACTCCTTCTCCGACTTGGCAATGAATGTGGTGGCCACCAGGTCGCCGGTCACGTTTACAGTCGTGCGCGCCATGTCGAGGATGCGGTCTACGCCGAGAATGAGCGCAATGCCTTCACCCGGCACGCCGAACATGGCCAGAATGCCGATGAGTAGCGGTAGCGAACCGCCTGGCACGCCGGCCGCACCGATCGCAGTCACCACGCACATGATCATCACGATCGCCTGCTCGGGAATCGACAACGAGACGCCGAACACCTGCGCGAGAAACAGCACCGTCACGCCTTCGAACAGCGACGTGCCGTTCATGTTCATCGTGGCACCGAGCGGCAGGACGAAGCCGGCAATTTTCGGCGGAATGCCGAGCTGCGTTTCCGCCGTCGCAATGGACGTCGGCAGCGTGCCGCTGCTCGAGCTCGTGGAGAACGCCGTGATGATCGGCGAACGCACACGCGAGAAGAACGTGAGCGGCGAGAGGCCGACGATGAACTTGAGAATCAGGCTGTAGTTCACCGTGGCGTGTATCAGCAACGACAGCAGCACGACCGTGACGTACACGGCGAGCGGAGTGAGCAGCGACAGGCCGAACCGCGACGTCACGCCGAAGATGAGACCCGCCACGCCATACGGCGCCAGCGCCATCGCCATGTCCACGATCTTGAGCACGATGTCATTCAGCGCCTGCAAGACGCTGATCATCACCTTGCCGCGCTCAGCGGCGATCAACGTGATGGCCGCACCGAAGACGATGCCGAAGAAGATGATACCGAGCAGGTCGAGATCCACCGCCGACTTGACCGGGTTGCGCGTCACGATGTTGACGAGCGTCTGGATACCGAACGTGCTCTGCTCTGCGACCTGCATGCGGGCGGCGGCATCACCGGCGTACGTCTCGAGCAACTGCTCACGCACTGCGGGCGTGATGCGCGTGCCGGGCTTGAAGATCTGCACGATCGTCAGGCCAACGGTCACCGACAGCGCCGTGCTCGCGAGGAAGAAGCCGAGCGTCTTCGCACCGATGCGGCCGACGCGCTTGAGGTCGCCCAGTCCCGCGACGCCGAGCGAGATTGAGGCGAACACCAGCGGGATCACGATCATGAACAACAGGTTCAGGAAGATCGCACCAATCGGACCGGCCAGATACTTGTTGACGCCGACAACGACCTGGTGTTCACCGCCCAGCGTGAGGTTGCAGATCAACCCCGCGATGGCGCCAACGAGCAGGCCGATCAGGATCTTGGTATGAAGCGGAATGCCGCGATGTTCAGAGGAGGCCGATGTCATCTGGCCGGCCGGATGGACTGACGCATGGTGGGCTGAGTATCGAGGAGAGTCATCGTCGACCGTCGCTCACCGCACCGCGTGCGATGTGCGCGGACCGCGCGCCTGTGAATAAGGTCCGGCGATCTCCGCTGTGCAACTGTCCCGCCTCACATAGTGCGCGTCACCCGCTAGAGGTCCCGTACCTCGCCCGCCGCCTGAAGCGCGTAGCCAATGTCGCGCGACAGTGCCCGCGCCTCCTGCGTCGCGTTCGAGAGGTCCGCCAGCATCGACTGCTGTCCCGACGAACGAAACTTGACGAGGTCGAGATACAGGTTGCCCAGGGCCAGACACGCGCTGTCGAATTGCCGCGCGAGCTGGTCGCGGTGATCGCTCAATTCCTGGATGCTCGCGCGCTGATGGCGAAGCAGTGACAGTCGGCGCTCGTTCTCCTGTGTCGGTTCATCCGAAGCAGCCGAGTCGGACTCGGCGGCCGCAATACGGCCTTCGAGCTCCCGAAGCGCGTTGCCGTCGAGGCTCTCGTCGAGCCGGAGCATCAGTTGGGCGAGATGAACAGCGCGTTCGAGCAGCGCCTTGGACGTCGGCTCGACGTCGATGAGTTCGACGCGCTCCGGCTTGGGCAGTCCCTGGTAGATCGCCACGATGCACGCGCGGTCCTGCGCCGCTCGACGCAGCGCCTTTCCTTCGGGGCTCGCCAGCACCTCCGGTGTCGCCAGCCGCTCGAGCGTGCCTGCCTTGGGCGAAGTTGGTGCTGCAACTTTCGGGGTGGTGCGCCTGATGACCCACTTTGCACGCGGCATAAAGAAGACACGGCGCAGCTTTAGGCCGGCGGCGCGAAGCGACTGGCTGCGTTCCCAGAGCTTGCGGAGCATGTGGTAGGGCGGCAGGACCAGAAAAATCGCTGGCGGCACACCCTCAGCCAGTCCGTAGAAGGCGAAGGACACTCCAGAAATCGCCGTCGCCACCGCCACCAGCGAGTAGCCGCGGATCGCCTTGATGCGGTCAATGAGCTGCGTTCGCCCGTGCCATAGCCGAAGGTCGGCCTTCTGCTCCGGCGACAGCTCGGCGTACGCCGGCGCTTCCATCACCAGCCCGGGCACCACGTATGCTACGCCATCCGGCACTCGCGAAAGCGCGTGGTCGTGGGGCTGGTTCGGCGCTGGTGCTCGCGACGG
>JBGTFN010000074.1:0-4298 GCA_041747275.1 Gemmatimonadaceae bacterium
GACCCGACGCCACCGTGCCGCTGCTGGCACGTGGTGTGCAACTGCTGCGCAGCGCGCGAGATGCGATCGGCGCACGGCCGCCGCTGCTACTCTCCGGCCAGCCGGGATTCACGGCGCGTCTCACTGACGAGGACGGGCGCGCTATTGAGTCGCGCTCTGCATCGCATAGGTTCGCCGATCCAGCGCTGTGGGACGCGCTTACGCTCACCGAAACTCGCGCATCACTGGCCCTCACGCTTGCAGCGGGTGTTGCTGTGGAAGCGACGGCGCCGCGGCGCTTGTTGCCGGCAATGCAGAGCGGCAAGCCGCGTGCGCAGGACACGCTTGGTGTCTCGGTCACGGTATACAATCGCGGACGGCAGGCATTGCTGTTGACCGGCGTCGGCATCAATGCGCTGGATACGTCAACTGCAACATCACTGCTCGCACCGGACAGTGCGCACACCGTGCAGCGTATCGCGCGAACGCCGGTGATCACCATGCCATGGTGGCGGGCAAGCGGACGGCAGAACACGTACTTTCGCGCGCCGATCGACGCGCGGGACGACGCCGAACGGCAGCGGCAGACGGAAGTCGGCGCCATCACTCGCATCGTGATCGCCGGCGTGCCCGTGCATGTGCGCGTGCCCGTCGTCAATCGTTTCGCCGATCCTGTGAAGGGCGACCAGCAGATTCCTGTCGCCGTAGTGCCGGGCATAACCATCGGCCTCGATCGTGTCGTGGAATACGCGCGCGCTGGTGAGCCGATTGAACGTCGCTTGCGGGTGAATGTGCTGTCTTCGTACCCGTCGCCGCAGTCCGTGTCGATCCGGCTCGATCTGCCGCCGGGCCTCGTCGCGGATTCAGCGGTACGTGAGCGCACGCTCGATCCCGATGTTGGTTTGTCGGTTGTGTTCACCTTGCGCGGCAGGTTGCCCGAAGGCATGCACGAGCTCAAGGCCATCGCCATGCACATGGGCCAGGCAAGTCTGGCAGGCTACTACACGATTTCGTACGACCACATCACGCCGCAGCGAAGCTACGGCGCGTCCACGATGTACCTCTCGGCGGTGCCGGTGAACGTGCGAGCCGGAACGCGGGTGGGATACATCGCCGGCGTCAGCGATGATGGCATCTCCGCCCTGCGAGCACTCGACATACCCACTGAGGAACTCGCGGCCGATCGCATCGCGTCCACCGATCTCTCTCGCTTCACCGCCATCGTGATCGGACCGCGCGCGTACCAGGTAAGCGAAGCGCTGCGTGCAGCGAACCCGCGGCTGTTCGCCTTCGTTCGCGCTGGCGGTACGCTGGTGGTGCAGTACGGTCAGTATGAAATGCAGGAACAGGGTGTCATGCCGTTGCCGGTGCAGTTGTCGAGACCCGCGGCGCGCGTGACCAATGAGAACGCTGAAGTGCGCATACTGGACGCCAATGCGCCGCTGCTCCGTGCGCCCAATCGCGTGGACGGCGACGACTGGATGGCGTGGGTGCAGGAGCGAGCCGTCTACATGCCCACGACGTTCGATGACGGCTACCGCACATTCCTCGAGATGAACGACCCTGATGAGGCGCCCAGTCGAGGGTCGCTGCTTGCGGCGCCGTTGGGTCGAGGTGTGTACGTGTACACCACGCTCGCACTCTTCCGGCAGTTGCCGTACGGTGTGCCGGGCGCGGCGCGATTGTTCGTGAATCTCGTGAGCGCGCGCGGCAGCGACTTCCCGCCGCTTCAGTGATGCTGCGTGGGGTGACGGGTCATACGTCCCACGCGCAATCGCCGAGGCCCCGCCATGTTGTGCGCACACGTCTATAGGAGGATGACCTGTGCGAGAGTTCACATATCCCCACACGATTGAAAACGGCTCCGGTGAGCGCCTGACATTCCTGCGGCGCGTACCGGGCGTGAACCGCGACCGGCTCGAGGGCGAGAACCTCGTGCTGCCCGGTGCCGGACCGCCGATGCACGTGCACTACCACCAGGAAGAAGGATTTACAGTGCTCGAGGGCCGCATCGGCTATCAGCGCCTCGGCGAACCGGTGAGGTTCGCGGAGGTTGGCGAGTCTCTGGTGTTTCCGCGAGGCCAGGCGCATCGCTTCTGGAACGCCGGCACCGGCAACCTGCGCTGCAGTGCGTATCTCGAGCCTGCGGACAATATCGAATACTTCCTGAGCGAGATTTTCAGCTCGCAGGCTCGTAGCGGCACTGGGCGTCCCGGTCTGCTCGAGTCCGCCTACCTCATGCGCCGCTATCGATCGGAGTACAGCATGCTGGCGATCCCCGAGGTGGTGCAGCGCCTCGTGTTTCCGGTGCTGATCGCCATCGGTTCGGGGCTCGGTCGCTTCGAACGCTACAAGGACGCGCCGGAGCCGCTCTACCGCTAGGCGGGGGCGGGCGGACACGCCGCGCAGCCTCCGGCGATATCTTTGATGATATGCGTCAACTGTCCGCTCCTCGCCTGCTTGGTCTGGCTCCGCGTCCATGATCGCGTCGAACGTCCCGGGTCGCGACGTGCCGCACGTCGTGATACTCGGCGGCGGGTTTGCCGGGCTGTCGGCGGCGCGCGAGCTGCGCAAGGCGCCGGTACGCGTGACCGTGATCGATCGCGCGAATCATCACCTGTTTCAGCCGCTCCTGTATCAGGTGGCCACTGCGAGCCTCGCGCCCAGCGATATCAGCGTGCCCATTCGCTGGCGCTTGCGCAAGCAACGCAATACAACGGTGCTGCTCGCCAACGCCACCGCGATCGACGTGAACGATCGGCGCATCACGCTCGACGATGGTGCGCAGTCACTCGACTACGACTACCTGCTTGTTGCCACGGGCGCGCGGCACGCCTACTTCGGACACGATGAGTGGGAAGCGCTCGCGCCGGGCCTCAAGTCCATCGAAGACGCGTTCGAAATGCGGCAGCGCTTCCTCATGGCGTTCGAACAAGCCGAAAAATCCCATGACGAAGCCGAACGCCAGGCGCTGCTCACCTTCGTGATCGTGGGTGCAGGACCGACCGGTGTCGAACTTGCAGGCGCGCTGCCCGAGATAGCGCGTGGAGCATTGCGGCACGATTTCCGCCGCATCGATACACGCAGCACGCGCGTGATTCTTGTCGAGGCGGGATCGCGCATCCTGTCCACATTTCCGGAGAAGCTGTCTGCTGCCGCACAGCGAGATCTGGAGCAGCTTGGCGTGGAAGTGCGGCTCGGCACGCCGGTCACGAACATCACCGATCGCGCTGTCACAATCGGTGACGTGCAGGTGGCTACACGCACGGTGTTTTGGGCCGCAGGCAATGAGGCGTCACCGCTGGGCGCGATGCTCGGCGCGGACACCGATCGCTCCGGCCGCGTCAAGGTGAACGATGACCTTTCCGTTCCGGGCCATCCGGAAGTCTTCGTGGCTGGCGACCTGTGCACCATTGCACGTCCGGACGGACGTCCCGTGCCTGCCGTTGCGCCAACGGCGAACCAGACGGGCGCGCATGCAGCGCGCATGATACGATGCAGTATTCATGGGCAGCCACGCACACCCTTCAAGTATTTCCACAAGGGCGATCTTGCCACCATTGGGCGGCACAAGGCCGTGTCGGCGTTCGGTAACTTCACGGTCACGGGCTACCTGAGCTGGCTCATCTGGGTGTTCGTGCATCTGATGTACCTTGTGGGTTTCCGCAATCGTGCCACCGTGTTCGTGCAGTGGGCGTACGCCTACTTCACGTATCAGCGCGGCGTGCGTTTGATTGCCGGCACGTGGGACCGTCGCTCGGCGGTCGATGCGCACACCGATGCGTCTGCTTTGTGAAGGA
This sequence comes from Gemmatimonadaceae bacterium, assembly GCA_041747275.1. Taxonomy (GTDB): domain Bacteria; phylum Gemmatimonadota; class Gemmatimonadetes; order Gemmatimonadales; family Gemmatimonadaceae; genus JAABRT01. The sequence goes on from JBGTFN010000074.1 coordinate 3,780, forward strand.
CATTCCTCGACGCATATTACTGGTGGAGGATCGCACCGACGGCCGCGAGTCATGCGACGTCTGCTGTACGCTGCGGGACACCCGGTGGCGGCAGTCGCCTCCTGTGGGAGTTGTTGCATCTGGTTCGTACCACGCATCCGGGCATGCACGTCGGCCTGGTCACTGGGTGGGAGCCGACGGTCCGCAGCGCCGGCGCTGGCGCGGCAGACTTCATTTCTGCGAAAGCCGCTCCGCTGCGGAGTTGCGGGCGACGCGTTCCCGGCTCATGGCCTCCTCTGATCAGAAATCCCGAATGACTGACGCCCCGACAACCATCCGCGTGCTCGTTGCGGAAGACGACAACGCCGCGCGGGAAATTCTCGTGGACCTGCTCACTGCACTCGGCTTCATGGTGGTGGCCGAAGTGCCCAATGGTGCAGAGGCGGTGAAGCAAGCCGCTCAGCTCACGCCGGACGCCGTCCTGCTCGATGTGCACATGCCCGGCGGCTCGAGCGGGCTGGACGCCGCGCACCAGATCAC
>JBGTFN010000075.1:0-4007 GCA_041747275.1 Gemmatimonadaceae bacterium
GCGCTCGTGGTGAAGCGCCGCGCATCGAGTTCATCGCCATGCCGGAGTCGCTCAGCGCGCAGTACCAGAACTTCACGCAAGCGGACCTAAGCAAGCTGCGCGATGCGGGGTTTTCCGCTTCGCCCACCCCGCCTGAGCAGGGTGTGTCGTCCACACTGCGGGATATTCGCGCCCTGGCAAACCTGCGTCGCTGATCACATCTGCCTGTCCGCGCCCAGCTACATGCGTGGCGCCGACGTTGCCCTGAACGGGGCATTTCAATGCTCCCCGTGTTTTCTTTATTCCTGTGAATCGATCATCCCGACTGAGCCTGCTTCCATCGCTGCTCGCCGAGCGCATCCTCGTGCTCGACGGCGCCATGGGCACCATGATCCAGCGCTACGAGCTGGGTGAAGCCGAGTACCGCGGCGAGCGCTTTGCCACCCGCGCGCACGACCTCAAGGGCAACAATGACCTGCTCGTGCTTACGCGCCCGCAGGTGATACGTGACATCCACGACGCGTACCTCGAGGCTGGCGCCGACATCCTCGAAACGAACACGTTCAACTCGACACGCGTCGCCATGGCCGATTACGGCATGGAAGACCTCGCGTACGAGCTCAATGTGGCCGGCGCGCGACTTGCCCGCGACGCCGCAGATCGATTCGAGACCGAAGAGCGGCCGCGTTACGTCGCGGGTGTGCTTGGTCCCACCAACCGTACCGCCAGCATCTCGCCCGAGGTCGAGAATCCAGGCGCGCGAAACGTCACCTTTGCCGAACTGGTGGAAGCGTACACCGAAGCCACGCGAGGCCTGCTCGACGGCGGCGCTGACCTGCTGCTCGTGGAAACTGTCTTCGACACGCTGAACGCCAAGGCCGCGCTGTTCGCCATCGCCGAGTTCTTCCACGCGTCGGGAGAGCGTGTGCCGGTCATGGTGAGCGGCACAATCACCGACGCGAGCGGACGCACGCTGAGCGGACAGACGGCCGAAGCATTCTGGCACTCGGTGCAGCACGCCGACCTGTTGAGCGTGGGTCTCAACTGCGCACTGGGCGCCGATCAGCTACGTGCGCACGTGGCCGAACTCTCGCGCGTGGCCAATGTGCACATCAGTGCGCACCCCAACGCCGGACTTCCCAATGCGTTCGGCGGCTATGACGAATCCGCGGAGATGATGGCAGAGCACATCGCCGAGTGGGCGTCGAGCGGGCTCGTGAATATCGTGGGCGGCTGCTGCGGCACCACGCCCGATCACGTGCGCGCCATGGCGACGGCAGTGCAGGGCGTCACGCCGCGCGTCATCGCCGATATCGCACCGCATCTCAGGTTGAGCGGACTCGAGCCCGTGGTGATCACGCCCGACACGAACTTCGTGAACATCGGTGAGCGCACCAACGTCACCGGTTCGGCGCGCTTCGCGAAACTCATTCTCGCCGGCGACTACAACGCCGCACTGCAGGTTGCCCGACAGCAGGTCGAAAGCGGCGCGCAGCTCATCGACATCAACATGGACGAAGGGTTGCTCGACGCCGAGCACGCCATGCCCACGTTCCTCAACCTGCTGGCCGCTGAACCTGACATTTCACGTGTGCCCGTCGTCATCGACTCCAGCAAGTGGAGTGTCATCGAGTCGGGCCTGCGCTGCGTGCAGGGCAAAGGCATCGTGAACTCGATCTCGCTCAAGGAAGGAGAGCAGGAGTTCAGGAAGCAGGCGCGGCTTGTGCGACAGTATGGTGCCGCGGTGATCGTGATGGCGTTCGACGAGGACGGACAGGCCGACACTGTGGAGCGGCGTGTCGCCGTCAGCGAACGGGCATACAACATCCTGGTGAACGAGATCGGGTTTCCGCCGCAGGATGTCATCATCGATCCCAATATCTTTGCGATCGGCACCGGCATCGAGGAGCACGCGCGCTACGCGATCGATTTCTTCGAAGCCACGCGACAGCTCAAGGAGCGGCTGCCGCATGTGCACATCTCGGGCGGCGTGAGCAACGTCTCGTTCTCGTTCCGTGGCAACAACCCGCTGCGCGAGGCCATTCACGCGGTGTTCCTGTATCACGCCATTCGGGCCGGCATGGATATGGGCATCGTCAACGCCGGTCAGCTCGTGCCGTACGAGGACATCCCGGCCGACCTGCGCGAACGAGTGGAAGACCTTGTGCTGGCGCGACGCGCCGACGCGACTGAACGGCTCATGGAAGTTGCCGACTCCGTGCAGGGCAAGGCGAAGCAGGCCACGGAAGATCTGTCGTGGCGCGAACGATCGGTGGAAGAACGGATCACGCACGCGCTCGTGCACGGCATCGATGCATACGTTGTGGCCGACGCCGAAGAAGCGCGTCAGGCCGCCTCACATCCCATCGAAGTGATCGAAGGACCGCTCATGCGCGGCATGAACGTGGTGGGCGACCTCTTCGGCGCCGGCAAGATGTTCCTGCCGCAGGTGGTGAAGAGTGCGCGTGTGATGAAGCGCGCCGTCGCGCATCTCATCCCGTACATCGAAGCGGCCAAGACCGTCGACAGCAAGGCCGCGGGCCGTGTGCTCATGGCAACGGTCAAGGGCGACGTGCACGACATCGGCAAGAACATCGTGGGCGTGGTGCTGCAGTGCAACGGCTACGAGGTCATCGACATTGGCGTGATGCAATCGTGCGCCGCGATCCTCGAAGCGGCGAAGCGCGAACGTGTGGATGTGATTGGCCTGTCCGGGCTCATCACACCCTCACTCGATGAGATGCGATTCGTCGCGAGCGAGATGGAGCGACTTGGCTTCACGATTCCACTCCTGATCGGCGGCGCAACCACCAGCAAGGCGCACACCGCGCTGCGCATCGAGCCTACCTACAGCGGACCCGTGGTTCATGTGCACGACGCCTCGCGCGCTGTCGGCGTGACCTCGGCGCTGCTCAGCGACGAGCGACGGGATGCATATGTCGCTGACCTGCGTCGTGAGTACGACGACATTCGTGTGGCGCGCGCGGGTGCCGCGGGCAACAAGCGTCTGCTGTCCGTTGAGGATGCGCGTCGCAACAAGGCGGTGATCGACCTTGCGATGCCGGTGCCGGTGCCCACGTTCCTGGGCGCGCGCACGATCGACGACTGGCCGCTCGCCGACATCGCGCGCCGAATCGACTGGACGCCCTTTTTCCAGACGTGGGAGCTGGCCGGACACTATCCGGCCATCCTCGAAGATCCGATCGTGGGCGCTGCCGCTCGCTCGCTCTACGCCGATGCCCAGGAGCTGCTGCATCGCATCGTTCGCGACAAACTCTTCACCGCGAAGGCCGCGATCGGCTTCTGGCCGGCGAATGCTCGTGACGAGGACATCTTGCTGTACGGTGATGCGTCTCGCGAGCAGGTGGTGGGAACGCTGTCCATGCAGCGCCAACTGTTTGCGAAGTCGCCGGGTCGGCCCAATCGCTGCCTCGCCGACTATCTCGCACCCGAGTCCAGCAACGTCGTCGACTACATCGGTTTTTTTGCTGTGACCACGGGCCACGGCGTCGATGCGCTGGTGGCCGAGTTCGATGCGCAGCAGGACGACTACAACAGTATCCTCGCCAAGGCCCTGGCCGATCGGCTCGCGGAGGCGTTCGCCGAGCGGTTGCATGAGGAGGTGCGCACTTCGCTGTGGGGCTATGCTCAGGAAGAATCGCTGGAGAACGCTGATCTTGTCCGTGAAGCGTATCAGGGCATTCGGCCAGCGCCGGGGTACCCCGCCTGCCCCGATCATACGCTCAAGGACACGCTGTTCTCGCTGCTCGATGCGCCTGCGCGCGCCGGCATGACGCTTACGGAATCGTGGTCGATGTTGCCGGCGTCGAGCGTGAGCGGCATGTACTTCTGGCGCCCTGAGGCGGAGTACTTCGGCGTAGGGCAACAGACCGCGAAGTGATGGCGTCACGGGCGTTGGTTGCGCGCGTGCTGGCGCCTGTGCTGCTCGCGGGCGCAGCCCTGACGGCGATCGCTGCTCTTGTCATGTACAGCAGCGGCGACGAATCGGTGGTGGGCACGCTGCTGCT
>JBGTFN010000076.1:0-1543 GCA_041747275.1 Gemmatimonadaceae bacterium
GAGCCCGCTCGTTGACGGCGCAACGGCGCCGGTCGTCGACGGAACGTCGTTGTTCATGTCGGAATCGTCGGCAGCCATAGTGCTGTCGACGTCGTACGCACACAGCGTCGCGCCACCAAGCCGGTGCTCACGACGTACTACTGAAGCGCCAAGCAGTCGCGACAGCTGTCGCGCCTCGACTTCGCAGGCCTCGGGGAACTGCAGCGCGATTTCACACATCGCGCAGTTGTGAATTCGAAGCCTCGCGCGGTCGCCCTCGAGCGCTTCGCCCTCGGCCATATAACCGCGCGAGGTCAACAACTCGGCCACCAACTGCACCCGCTCCGAGAGCGGCAGGCCATCGAGCACCGGTCCGGCGTCGGCGGCCAACAGGTCCCATTCACGGGTGAGCACCCGCGCAACCGACTTTGCGCCGCGCTCACTTTGTAACGCTTCCAGTGCCGACGCGAGCACCGTCGCATAGCGTCGGGGGAACACAGCCTCGCCAGCTTCCGAGAGTCGATAGGCAAATACCGGCGCCCCGACTCCGCGCACTTCCCGCGAGTAGCGCACCACTCCGTCCTCCTCGAGCACCTTGAGGTGACGGCGCAGCGCATTAGGTGTAAGTCCATACCGCGCAGCGAGTTCGGCGGCCGTGAGCGGCTGCTCCTTCTTGAGCGTGACGAGCATTTCTGCCCGCACGCCCCGATATCCGCCCAGCGTTCCGATCACGTCATGCATACCAGATAATCTAACTCGGGAATGAGTAATCGACAACGAAACTGTTGACGAATGCCGTCAGTTCCCTGATTGGATTCTCCCTGATGGCGCCCAACGGGAGTGGCAAAAATCACACGGCCGTCACGAAATCGCTGCAATTTCGTAGGTAGTACAGCGATATTGAGCGAGCCGAGTCTGGATACGGCTCTGTGGGTCCCCCCCTTCGGAGGCTGCGCACACGTGCGTTCCACCATCGTCCTCGGGTTCGTCGCCATGGCGACGGGTGCCGTGTATCTGGCCAGAGTGCGCATGCAGGCCTACCGCCAGTCGTCGGTGCGCGACGGCCTGGCGCAGTTCTCGGCGGCCTTCCGCGGTCGCGACATTCCGCCCGATTTGCTCAAGCACACCTACGAGCATCTGATTGAACGACGTGAGGCGGTCGGTGAGGACGACGCGGCACATTTCATCGTGGCGCCCGGACACGACCTGCGCAGCGTGTATCATCTGGATGGCATCGATATCGAGGACGCGGTGCTCGTAATTGCGGACCGCGCGAGCGCGCGTCTGCCCAAGGCGAAGGAGCTGGACGATCTCAATGGACGCGTGTACACCGTGCAGGATCTGGTTGCGTTCCTCGAGCCTTTCTTCGAGACCGCGGAGTTGTCGCCAGGGTGAGCGTGGGCCGGCTGGAGCGCGCGCGCCAAAGTGCGTGCGCACGCTTTTCGCGGCAGCCGTGGCCGCGAGTGTCGAATGTGGTTCCGCTCATACTGTGCATACTGTTTGCGAGCGCGTGCGGCGGTGGACTGACGCCGCTTCCGCCGGCAACCTCTCCCAGGCCCGCGGC
>JBGTFN010000077.1:0-8837 GCA_041747275.1 Gemmatimonadaceae bacterium
CTGGTGTGGAGTTGCTGGTGCAGGGTGCGAGCGCGAGCGACGTGATGCGCGCCACGCGAGACGCTGCCAGGTCGGCCGGTGTGCGCATTGCCGACGAGCGTGCGGTGGAACAGCACTTCGCCTTCATGCGCGAACTCGAGCCGAAGCTCAGTGAAGATCACGAAGTACCGGGCGTGCTGCGTGCGCTCGACGCGCGCTACGTGCCCCCCGCGCCGGGTGGTGACCTGCTGCGCATGCCCGCCGTGCTACCCACCGGACGCAACCTGTACGGGTTTGATCCGTATCGTGTGCCGAGTGCGATGGCGATGCTGGAAGGTCGTGTGCGTGCGGAGTCGCTGCTCAAGCGACACGTGGATGATCACGGGGCACTGCCGGAAACGGTGGCCGTCGTATTGTGGGGCACTGACAATCTCAAGAGTGAGGGCGCGCCGCTCGCGCAGGTGATGGCGCTGATGGGGGTGGTGCCGCGCTTCGATTCGGTTGGCCGTTTGTGCGGCGCGCGCCTGCTGCCGCTCCAACAGCTGGGACGTGCGCGCGTGGACGTAGTGATCACACTGTCCGGTATCTTCCGCGACCTCTTGCCGCTGCAGGTGAAGCTGCTCGCCGAAGCGTGTCAGCTCTGCGCCGAGGCCGACGAGGATCCGTCGCTCAACTTCGTTCGCAAGCACGCGCTCGAGACCATGGAGCAAACGGGAGCGACGCTCGAAGAGGCGGCGCTGCGTGTGTTCTCCAATGCAGACGGCGCGTACGGGTCGAATGTGAACCTGCTCATCGAGACGGGCCGCTGGGAGAACGAAGACGAGTTGGCCGACCAGTTCGTGCAGCGCAAGTCATTCGCGTATGGCGTGAACGGTCGTCCGGTCGCGCAGCCTGCATTGATGAAGCGCATTCTGGCCACCGCCGAGGTTTCGTTTCAGGGACTCGACTCGGTGGACCTGGGCGCGACCGACATCGACCAGTACGTGGAATCGCTCGGCGGCGTGACACGCGTGATCGCACAGCAGCGCGGCGGCGATACGCCGGCCGTGTACCTGGGTGACTATTCAGGAGCACAGGGCAAGGTGCGCACGCTCAGCGAGCAGGTGGAGTTGGAGAGCCGCACCAAGCTGCTCAATCCCAAGTGGTACGAAGGGCAGTTGGCGTATGGATACGAAGGCGCGCGCAACCTCACCGGCCATGTGTGCACGACCCTTGGGTGGTCGGCCACGGGCGGAGCGAAGGCGGTGCCGCAGTGGGTGTACGGAGAAGTGTCGAATACGTTCGTGCTGGACAAGACGATGCGGGACCGGCTCGCCGAGCTGAATCCCAATGCCGCGCTGGGCATGGCCCAGCGTCTGCTGGAGGCGACCGATCGTGGGTACTGGTCGCCCGACGATGCGACACTCGAGGCGCTGCGTGATGCGGCTGCGGAGCTCGAGGATCGACTCGAAGGCGTTTATGCGGTTTCCTGAGCCTTCGCGTACGCGAAGCATGTGGGGAGAGTGACGTGGCAACATCGATGAAGCTGCCGATCATGGACTCGGTCGGTGATGGCGAAGGCAGTGTGCAGGTGCACCTCGACGGTGATCAGAAGATCGAGGGTGCGCTCGTGATTGCCGTGTATGGGAAGGGTGGCATCGGAAAGTCCACGACATCGTCGAACTTGTCCGCAGCGTTCTCCAAGCTCGGCAAGCGCGTGCTGCAGATCGGGTGCGATCCCAAGCACGACTCCACGTTTACGCTCACCAAGCGCATGGTGCCCACGGTGATCGACGTGCTCGAGTCGGTGGACTTTCACGGCGAAGAGTTGCGTCCCGAAGACTTCATGTTCGAGGGATACAACGGGGTCATGTGCATCGAGTCCGGCGGACCGCCGGCCGGCACGGGTTGCGGCGGCTATGTCACGGGGCAGACGGTGAAGTTGCTCAAGGAGCATCACCTGCTCGAAGACACGGACGTCGTGATCTTCGACGTGCTTGGAGACGTGGTCTGCGGTGGCTTCGCCGCGCCGCTGCAGCATGCGCACTACTGCCTGATCGTCACGGCGAACGATTTCGACAGCATCTTCGCGATGAATCGCATCATTGCCGCGATTCAGGCGAAGGCCAAGAACTACAAGGTGCGACTGGGCGGCGTGGTGGCCAATCGCGCCCGCGAGACCGATGAGATCGACAAGTTCAACGCGCGCGTGGGACTCAAGCTCATGGCACATTTCCAGGACGTGGATGCCATCCGCAAGAGCCGTCTCAAGAAGATGACGGTCTTCGAGATGGAAGCCACGCCCGAAATCGTCGAAGTGCAGAACGAATACCTGAAGCTGGCCGGCAAGATGCTGAACGATGTGGAGCCGTTGTACGCCACGTCGCTCAAGGATCGCGAGATCTTCGACCTGCTCGGGTTCGACTGATGAGCAAGGCACAACCGAATCCGGGTTCGTCGTTCGAGGGAACGCTGACAGGGGGTTCGCAAGCCGCATCGGACAAGTACCTCGAGCGGCGAGCCTGGATCGGTGAATACTTTGACCGCACCGCAGCCGCAGGCTGGAAGGCGCTGACGAGTGACGAGAAGGTCTCGCGAGTGCGCGCTACGGTGCGTGCAGGGCGGGACACGATGCGTCATACGTTGCTGTCGTTCCTGCCGCAGGACCTGCGCGGCTGGCGCATTCTCGACGCCGGCTGCGGCACGGGTATGCTGGCCGTGGACCTCGCGCAGCGCGGTGCACACGTGATTGCCGTCGACCTTTCGCCTACGCTGGTCGGCTACGGCCGCGAGCGCGCCGAGCAGGCGGAAGTTGCGGATCGCATCGAGTTCCACGCGGGCGATATGCTCGATCCCGCATTCGGTGGCGAACTGGACGCAGTGGTGGCCATGGATTCGGTCATTCACTACGACCTGCCGCATATGATCGAGGCGTTGTCGGCCCTTGCGGTCCGCACGTCCGGCCCCATCGTATACACGGTGGCGCCGTGGACACCGGTGCTCGGTACACTGCTCGCGGTCGGACGGTTGTTTCCGGGTCGTGACCGCTCGCCGCGCATCGTGCCCATGGCTGAAAGCCGGCTTCGGGACGCGATCGCGCAGGCTCCGTCGCTGTCGTCGTGGCGAAGCGGTCGCACACAGCGTGTGGAGCGCGGCTTCTATCGCTCGCAAGCGTACGAACTGTTACCGGCGACCGGCGCACGCGCCATCGGCGCGCAATCGGTTGCCTCTTCAGGAGTGCAGGTATGATGACATGGTTGATCGGGGCGGTTGCGGTGGTGCTGGCCGCGCTCTGGTATGTCGCCACGCGGCGGTCGGATGTGAAGTGCACGGTGGACCTCGAGGCCACGCACGATCACTTCCATGCGCACGTGGACCTCGACGGCGTGAACGTGGATCCCGGTGACGCGGTGCTCGTGCACAACACACCGAGCCGGATTCCGTTCGGCACCGTGGAGACATTCGAGAGCACGGCGACGGTATACCGCGCCAGCTGGTTCAAGCGACAGATGGTCCGCCTGTTCGGCAGCACCGAAATTTCGGCGCTGTACGAAGTCGGATTCGAAGGCTGAGAGGCGAACGACTCATGTACGAAACCACCACCCAGGCGCCGCTGCGCGACCGGCCGGCGCCCAACGAAAGCACGAAGATCGCGCAGCAGGATGCGATGCTTACGCCGCGCTTCTATACGACGGACTTCGAGCAGCTCAACGCGCTCAAGGTCACGCCGGAGAATCGCGCGATGTGGGATGCGATCCTCAAGGAGTTTCGCGACGATCCCAACAGGAATCACTTCAAGCGCAACGCTGACTTCGACGCCGACTTCGATGGCATGGACCCGAAGTTGCGCGAGCAGTTCATGGATTTTCTCGTGAGCTCGGTGACGGCCGAGTTTTCCGGCTGCATTCTGTACGCCGAGATCAAGAAACGGGTGAAGAACCCCGATGTGCGCGAGTTGTTCGGGTTCATGAGCCGCGATGAAGGCCGGCACGCCGGATTCATCAACCACACGTTGAACGACTTCAACGTGGCTGTTGACCTCTCGTTCCTCACGAAGGCGAAGAAGTACACGTTCTTCCAGCCCAAGTTCATCTACTACGCGACGTACCTGTCGGAAAAGATCGGCTACGCGCGTTATATCCGCATCTTCCGCAACTTCGAGAAGCAGCCGGAGAAGCGCTTCCATCCGATCTTCAAGTGGTTCGAGAACTGGTGCCTCGACGAGTTCCGCCACGGCGAGGCATTTGCCGTGCTGATGCGCTCGAATCCCGAATTACTCGAGGGACGCAACAAGCTGTGGATCCGGTTTTTCCTGCTCGCCGTGTTCTGCACGATGTACGTGCGTGACCACGCGCGCCGTCCGTTCTTCGAGGCGATGGGCATGGACCCGGATGTGTTCGACAAGGAAGTCATCACGCTCACCAACCAGATCAGCCGGCAGGTGTTTCCGGACACCATCGACACCGACAATCCACGGGTGTGGGAGCTGATGGACGAGATGTGGCGCAATACGGAACGCATGAGCCAGATCGAGAAAGCGGGCGGCTTCATGTCGTCGGCGCGAATCGCTGCGCTCAAGGCGGCGAACGGATTGGTCTTCCTGCGCCTGTTCCTGACTCCGCCGCACCAACAGCAGTCGTTGCCGGCAAATGTGCGGCTAGAGCCGGTGTGGTGAGGGAGTACTGATGGCGAACGCAGTCAACGACGCGCTTGTTCGCACCTGGTCCCGCATCGGGGTCAAGTGGATGCCGTTCGCCGATGTGGCGACGGCCGAGTTGCCGTTGTCAAAACTGTTGCGACTGGCGCTGTTCCAGCTCTCGGTGGGCATGGTGCAGACGCTCTTCGTCGGTACGCTCAATCGCGTCATGATCGTGGAGCTCACCGTTCCCGCGTCGATCGTTGCGATCATGCTGGCGATTCCGCTGCTGGTCGCACCGTTCCGCGCGCTGGTGGGTTTCAAGTCCGACACGCACCGCAGCGTGCTGGGCCTCAAGCGCGTGCCCTACCTATGGGCCGGTACGCTCATGCAGTTTGGCGGACTGGCGATCATGCCGTTCACGCTGCTCGTGCTCTCTGAAGCGGGGCAGCGTGCCCCGGTGTGGGCTGCGTGGGGGCTCACCGGCCTCGCGTTCCTGCTCGTGGGAGCGGGCGCGCACACCACGCAGACGGCCGGCCTCGCGCTGGCCACCGACGTGGTGCAGGAAGACAAGCGACCGCGTGTCATCGCGCTCATGTACCTCATGATGCTGCTGGGGACACTCATCTCCGCACTCGTGCTCGAACAGTTGCTGCGCGAGTTCACGCCGTACCGGCTCATCCAGGTGGTACAGGGTACGGCGGTCTTTACCATCATCTGCAATACCGTCTCGCTGTGGAAGCAGGAAGCGCGAGTGCGAGGCGTGCAGCCGTACGCAAAGCACGAGCGTCGCCCCAGGTTCCGCGAAGCGTGGCGCACGTTCGTCTCCGGTGGACGCGCGGTGCGGCTGCTGGTTGCCTCTGGACTTGGATTCTTCGCGTTCAACCTGCAGGACGTGCTGCTCGAGCCGTACGGCGGTGAGATCCTTGGCCTCTCGGTCTCCGCCACGACCGGACTGACGGCCATCATGGCGCTTGGTGCGGTGATTGCCTTCGGTCTCGCGGCGTATGCGCTCAAGCGCGCTGCCGATCCGATTCGCCTCGCGGCGGTCGGCGTGCTCGTGGGCGTGCTTGGCTTCGCTGCGGTGATCTTCGCGAGCCCGATCGAGTCGGTGCTACTGTTCCAGGCCGGCACGATGTTCATCGGGTTCGGCGAGGGACTCTTCGGTGTGGGCACGTTGTCCACGGCGATGGGCCTGCGCGATCCGTCGCAGCATGGCATTGCGCTCGGCGCGTGGGGCGCGGTGTTTGCCACGGCCGAGGGACTGTCGTTCGCCGTGAGTGGCATCATGAAGGACTGGCTGTCGCATCTGGTGGACGCAGGTTCACTTGGTGTCGCCATGAGCGTTCCGTCGGTCCCGTATTCGGTTGTGTACCATCTGGAGATTTTCGTGCTCTTCACCACGCTCGTCGCACTCGGACCGCTTGTCAGGCGGGAGGGTGTGCGTGCGCGGGAAAATTTGGTCGCCCGGCCGTTCGGCCTCGCCGACATCCCCGCGTAATGCACGCGGATCCATCACTCCTTTCCCGGAGCTGACCATGGGGCAGTACATCGATGGCGCGACGATCGCGCTCTACGCGTTCTGGCTGTTCTTCGCCGGCCTGATTATCTACCTGCGCCGCGAAGACAAGCGTGAAGGCTATCCGCTCGAATCGCCGCAGGGTCCGCGTGAAGGATGGCCCACGGTGCCGAGCAAGAAGGAATTCATTCACGCCCCCCATCACTCCGAGGAGACGCACTGATGGCCGAGTATGAACTCAAGGCCGCACCGGCCGATCAATTCAACGGATCCCCGATCATTCCCACGGGCAATCCCATGGTGGACGGCATCGGACCGGCGGCGTGGGCCAATCGCGCCGATGTGCCGGACATGACGGCCTACGGCGTTCCCAAGATCGTGCCCATGCGCACGGCGCCGGCGTACACGATCGCCAGCAACGATCCCGATCCGCGTGGACTGCCGGTGATTGCAGCCGACAAGCAGGTCGCCGGCACCGTGGTCGATGTGTGGGTAGACCGTTCGGAACCGCAGGTGCGCTACTACGAAGTACAGCTCGCCGGCACCGAAACGCGTCGCCTGCTTCCGGCCGGCTATGTGCAGTGGCCGAACTTCGGACTCTGGGGCAACGATCGTCTGCTCGTGAAGACGATCACCGCCGCGCAGTTCCACGACGTGCCCACCACGCGCAGCGAAGAACTGATCACGCTGCTCGAGGAAGATCGCATCATGGCGTATTACGCGGGTGGACAGATGTATGCCATGGACGGTCGCGCGGAGCCGCTGCTCTGATGTCAGTCTCTTCGCCTCCGGAAACACCGGGCGTCGCAGACGATGCGGCCCCGGTGTACATCCGTGGGGTTCCGCACGCGTTGCCTGCCGGTGAGCAGCTGTTGTGGGAAGGCTCCCCGGCGGCGGGTCCCGTTGCGAAGCAGGTTTTTCACCGCGCCCTCGTGATCGGTTACTTCGCCGTCATGACGCTGTGGTGGGCGATCAGCACCTACGGATCGGTGCCGCGCAATGATTTTCTCGCCATGCTCGGCGTGCGTCTCCTTCTGGCCGCCATCGTCGTGGGTGTAGTGGAGTACCTCGCACGCGCCGTGTCACGAACCACCGTGTACGCACTCACGAGCAAGCGACTGGTGCTCAAGATCGGCGTTGTGCTGCCAATGACGATCAATCTGCCGCTGCGCCTCTTGCAGGATGCGGGCGTAGCCAGGTTCCGTGATGGCACGGGGCAGATCGCGCTCACGCTCGTGCCGGGAGATCGCCTCGCATACATCGCGCTCTGGCCGCACTGCAAGGTATTCAAGTTGAATCAGCCGAGTCCGGTGTTGCGCGGCCTGACCGAACCCGATCGCGTCGCTGCGCTGCTGCGTGATGCGATCCTCGCCGATGCGGCAACGGATCCGGAGAGTTCGGTGGTCACGGCGCCGTCCGCACGTGCGACGCGCGCGCCAGGCACACAGGTTCCCGTTGCGTCATGATGCACCTCATCAATCGTAGGTCGATGTTCTTCCAGGTCGCGACATGAGTCCGAACATTCATTTCGAGCCGGAACCGGGCAGTCGCTCGGCCATGCACGGCATCGGGGTTCCGAAGCCCGCGCTGTACATGGCGCTGGCGCTGATCATCATCGTGTTCGCGCTGGCGATCTCCGCGCGCGTATTCGGGTTCGGTGCGTTCTCGGAACCGACGGGTACGCCGGTGATCACGCGCTCCCTCACCTTTACCGATGCGGAGAACGGCGGCATTCTCGTGCACGATGCCGACACGAAGACGCTTGCCACCACGCTGCCTCCCAACTCGGGCGGGTTCGTACGCGGCTCCCTGCGCGCGCTCACGCGCAAGCGGCGCCTCGCGAACATCGGGCCCGAAGTGCCATTTGTGCTTACACGCTACGAAGATGGACGCCTCGTGCTGAGCGATCCGACAACTGACGCCACGGTGAGCATTTCCAGCTTCGGACCCACGCAGATCGCCACGTTCGATACGCTGCTCACCATCGGTCGTCTGCGCTGACCGGTGCGATCATGGCGTGCGCGTGCCCGTGGCGTCTACGATGATGTGACACGACACGCCGGTGGTGCCCTGCACGCGCCGGTAGCCGATCACATTCACCTGCAGCGCCAGCGATTGCTCCGGTGAGATATAGCCGCTTATGCGCGTGGTGAGCGCGGTGGCCAGTTCGGCCTGACCCGGCATGATGCGAAACGTGCTGTTGAAGAAGCCATCCGCGTCGAGCACTGACGGAAATGTGTCTCCGCCGTCGAAGGAGACCGAAAGCGTGTCGTCGCCCGCGCGATGGCGAACCTCCGCGATATCACTACCCGACGGACCACGCCACAAGTCCGCACACGCCGCCGAGCCGTTCACGCGCGCTGCTTCATAGCGCACGATGTAGCGACCGGCCAGGCTGCGTGTGCGGCGATCACCGTCAGTGCCGGGTGCCGCACCCCCTCGCTGACGAAAGCGCACCGGATTGCCGAACTCCGTGATGATCTCGTCGATGTCGTCCTTGGGAAACTCGTAGCGCAATCCTGTTTCCGCATCGCGAAACACGACACTCGACGCGCGAATGACCTCCACGCGCCCCTGAATGCGACGACCGCTCTCGAGCTGCACGACATCCAGTCCCGGCGCCGCCCGGGCGGTTGCACGGTTGGTGGCGCCCGCCGGCGCTGCGGACGCACTCGCGCGAGAAGTCGGACGTGTGGCGGGAGCAATGCGACGCGCACGCGCCAT
>JBGTFN010000078.1:0-3278 GCA_041747275.1 Gemmatimonadaceae bacterium
CCGATCCTGGGCGACCTGCTCGAGCGCTTTCCGCGCACGCTGCTCCTGGCCGGCGCCGCGATGCTGCTCGCCATCGTGGTCGGCGTGAGCGTTGGCGTGGCCTGCGCCGTGCGCCCCAACGGCTGGTTCGATCGCCTCACGCTCGCCGCGACGTATCTGGGCATCTCGTTTCCCGTCTACTGGATCGCGCTGCTGCTCATCGTGGTCTTCTCGGTCACACTGCGCTGGTTTCCGGCGTCCGGATATGGCGGGATCGCCTTCCTCGTGCTCCCCGCGCTCGCACTCGGCTCGCGCTCCATCGCCTATCTCGCGCGAATGACGCGTTCATCCATGCTCGAAGTCATGGGCGCCGACCATGTGCGCACCGCACGCGCCAAGGGCCTGGCAGAATCATCGGTGCTGCGCCGCCACGCGCTGCGCAACGCACTCATCCCGATCGTCACCATCATCGGACTCGACTTCGGCGGCTACCTCACCGGCAGCATCCTCACCGAAACGATTTTTTCATGGCCCGGCATCGGTCGCTACGTGGTGAACGCCATCTCGCGCCGCGACCTGCCGGCCGTGCAAGGCGCCGTCCTTTTTCTGTCCGTCGTTTTCGTGCTCGTCAACCTCATCACCGACATCATCTACGCCAAGGTCGACCCCCGGGTGCGCGTCTGAGGACGCGAACAACCCCGCGAAAACAAACCGCGAAAACAAACCACAAGCAAAGCTGTTACTTTTTTGCTGTCTTGTTTTGATTTTTTGCGCTTTGTCAGTCGGGTTTCTGGCCGAAGACCGCGAGGTTACTGGAGTGACCGGGCGCGACTTTCTTTTCCGGGTAGATCCAGTGGACCGCCTGGTTCACCGCGATGGCGGCTTCGCTGAAGCCTGAGGCGATGAGTTTGAGCTTGCCTGGATAGGTCGTGATATCGCCGGCCGCGTAGATGCCGGGGCGCCCGGCTTCCATCTGGCTGTTGACCACGATCTCGTCCTTTTCGAGCGAAAGGCCCCATTCACCGAGCGCGCCGAGGTCGCTCACATAGCCGAGCATCGGCAGCACCACGTCGCAATCCACGTCGTGCAGTTCCTTCGTTTTGATGTTGCGCAGCGTGATACGGCCCAGTGTGTCGTGTCCGTTGGCGTGCACGGACTCGAGCTCGTTGAAGGTGTGGATCGCCACGTTTCCACCTTCGGCGCTCGCCGACTGGACCTCGAACACGGTGGCCGCGTGCGCCCGGAAGCGATCGCTGCGGTGCACGAGTGACACGTGCGCAGCGCGGGTGCGCAGCTGCGCGGCCCAGTCGAACGCGGAATCGCCGCCGCCGATGATCACCACACGCTTGCCGATGTAATCGTCCGGGCTGGTCACCACATCGTGGATGCCGCGCCCATACCATGGCTCGGCGCACGACTGGGGCAATCGACGCGGCTTGAATGCGCCGATACCCGCCGCGATCACAATGGATCGGGTCGGAAAGCGGTCCGTCTCGGTGACCAGTACGTAGTGATCGTCTTGCTGTTCGAGCGCCACCACGCGCTGATTCAAGTGGGCGGGCAGACCATGCTCGCGATGGAACTGCAACGCCTGCTCCGCCAGGTTCTTCACCAGATCCTTGGCCAGCACCTTGGGGTAACCCGCCACGTCGAAGATGTATTTCTCCGGGTAGAGCGCGGTGAGCTGACCTCCTACCTCTGGCAGGGCGTCGATGATCTGCGCGGTGGCGCCGCGCATGCCGGCATAAAAGAGCGCGAACAGCCCGGTGGGGCCGGCGCCGATGATGGTAATGTCACGAATCATGCATTCGAATTTAATCGGTGACTCACGCCCCGTGTCGTCCCGCCGGGCGTTAGTTTCCCGCCATGAAGATCTACACGAAAACCGGCGACACTGGCGCCACCGGCCTCTTTGGCGGGGGACGCGTCGACAAGGATCATCCGCGCGTCGAAGCCTACGGCGACGTCGATGAACTCAATGCCGCACTCGGGCTGGCGCGATCGATCGAACTCATGCCGCGCATCGACGAGGTGCTCGTTCCCATTCAGCGCGATCTGTTCGCGATTGGCGCGCTGCTGGCGACGCCCGACCACGAGAAAATGCGTGAGCAACTGAGCAAGGCCCGCATCGACGACGAGCGCATTGAAGAACTCGAGCGGGCCATCGACGCAGCCGAGCGAGAGCTCGAGCCACTGACGAGTTTCATCATCCCGGGCGGCACACCGAAAGCCGCCGCGCTGCATGTTGCGCGCACCGTGTGCCGTCGCGCCGAGCGCCGCGTTGTGCGCCTGGCGCACGATATCGAGTTGCCGTCACTCACGGTGATCTATCTCAACCGCCTCAGCGACTTGCTCTTCACGCTCGCCCGACTCGCCAACAAGCGTGCCGGTGCGGGCGAGGTGACCTGGTAGACACATGCGCGCCGACCTGCCCGCGCCACTCGAGCTCGGGCTGGCCTACCCGGTAATCGTCGCGCGCGGGGCGATGAATTCGCTGTACGCACTCGTCGAACAGCATGCGGCCAATCATCGGTACGCCTTCATCGTTGACGAGACTGTCAACGCGCTGCACGGGGACCGTGCGCTCGAGGGATTTCCCGCGGCACGCACACTCCGGCTGACCGTACCCAGCGGCGAATCGTTCAAGTCCCGGGCGGAGTGGCTGCGACTGAGCGACGCGCTGCTCGCATGGGGCGCAAGTCGTGACACGACGATAATCGCCGTGGGCGGCGGCGTGACGGGGGATCTGGCCGGCTTCGTGGCGGCCACGCTGCATCGTGGAGTGCCGATCGTGCAGGTGCCGACGACGCTTCTGGCCATGGTGGACAGCTCGGTGGGCGGCAAGACAGGGGTGGACACTCCGGCGGGCAAGAATCTCATTGGCGCGTTCCACGACCCGCTTCTGGTGGTTGCCGACATCGAGGTACTGCGCACCCTGCCGGTATCCGTGCGCGCCGACGGTCTCGCCGAGATGATCAAGCATGGGCTGATCGCCGATGCGGAGGCGTTCGCCGAACTGTGCGGCTGTCTTCCCGAACTTGCGGGCGCTGGCGCCGCGGAGCTGGAGTCGCTACCGGCGCTGGTCTCGCGCAGCATCGCAATCAAGGCGCACGTGGTGCGGCAGGACGCACGGGAGGCGGGCCTTCGCCAGATCCTGAATGCGGGCCACACAATCGCGCACGCGATCGAGCATGCGATGCAGTATCGAATCTCACACGGCGCCGCCGTCGCCACGGGCCTGGTGGTCGAGGCGGCCATCGCGGAACGGCTGGGCATCGCGGAGCGCGGTCTCACCGATA